>JANREF010000151.1 GCA_030726195.1 Burkholderiaceae bacterium
GCCTACAGCTTGGCTGGACAGCATGCCGGGCGAGCTGCTGTGCCACATGCACGTCACAGCCGTGGGTGAGGACGACGGCGTGCGCGGGGCTGCAGTGCGCGCCACGCTGCGAGACGAGTCGCTCACCGGTGCGGTGGTGGCCGACGGCCAAGCGGTGGTGTTCACCGACTTTGCCATTCAGGCCGACGGTGCCACACAGATGTTGGTGTTGGTGCGCGACTTGTCGCACAGGCGTTTGGGGCGCTTGGTCCAGCGTTTGCTGGAAATCGAAACCTACCGCATGGTGGCCTTGTTGGGGCTGCCCGTTGCCCGCGACAGCATCAACATGCTCAGCAGTGGCGAGGCCGAGCTGGCATCCTTGGCGCAGGCCATACGCACAGCGCAGCCCGACGATGAGCCTGCCTTGTTAGACCGGCTCACGCGCCTGGCCGGTGAGGTTGAGGGCTACTACGCAGCCACGCACTCGCGCTTCTCAGCCAGCAGCGCCTATTTCGACTTGGTCATGCGCCGCATCGACGATATTGCCGAGGAACGCTTGGCAGGCTTGCAGTCGATCAAAGACTTCATGCAACGCCGCCTCACACCCGCCATGAGCACCTGCGACTGGTCTCAGCGCCGCCAACAGGCCTTGTCCGAGCGTATTTCTCGCATGAGCAATTTGCTGCGCACACGCGTGGAAATTGAGCAGCAAGACAGCAGTAGGGCTTTGCTGGTCACCATGAACCAACGCCAAGCCTTGCAGCTTAAACTGCAGTCCACCGTAGAAGGTTTGTCGGTCGCGGCGATCACCTACTACCTCACGGGCTTGTTGGGCTATGTGGCCAAGGGCGGTAAAGCCGTAGGCTGGCCCTACTCGCCAGAGATGACCATGGCGGTTGCTGTGCCCGTCATTGCGCTCACGGTGTGGTGGATGCTCAAGCGCGTGCACAAGGCCATGCACGCAACAAACCAGCATTGATGCGTGTTGCGCACGGTGCACTGCCCGTGCATGCGCGAGCGCATGATGCAGGCGATGTTCGGTGTGGCGCTGACTGGTGTGGCGCTGAAGGGTGCGTGGGTCGCCGTGCCGGTGTTCGCGTCCTTTACAGCGCCGTTTTTCGCGTCATTTTTAGTCAGGCAACATGATCCCTATCAAAACCGAGTCCGCTTGGAAAGGCACCTCAGACTGCCGTGATTGCGGCATACGTGAGCTGGCCTTGTTTGGTGACTTGCAAGAGCAAGACTTCAACCTCATACACTCGCCGATTGACGACTTGGCCTTTGCCTCTGGCGTGACCATTCAGTCGCGTGGAGACCAGGTCTCGCACTTGCTCACGTTGCGCGTGGGCATGGTCAAGCTGGTGCGCAACTCTGTCGACGGGCGTGCCCGCATTGTGCGTATCTTGCGCCCCGGCGACGTGATTGGCTTGGAGGCCTTGGTCAGCGGCCAGGTCGACAACGACGCTGTGGCCCTGGCTGGTGTGAAGGTGTGCCGCATACCCGTGGCCGTGGTCAATCGCCTCAACGAGCAAACGCCGCGTGTGCACCAACGCTTGCTCAGCGCTTGGCACAAAAGCCTCAAAGAGGCCGACGACTGGCTGGCCGACTTGAACTTTGGCAATGCACGTCAACGCGTGGGCAACCTCATACTCAAAATGCGCGCCAGCAGCGATGCCGATTTGGTCACGCTGTTGTCGCGCGAAGACATGGGCGCCATGATGGACTTGCAACTCGAGACCGTGAGCCGCACCATCAGCGCCTTTGTCCGAGAAGGCATCATTGAGCCCTTGGACAAACAGGGCCGCATTTACAAAATCTGCGACACGGCAGCCTTGCAAGAGCCGAACTAGGTCACTGCCGGATACCGAATACCTGAGACCTGATACCTGATACCTGATACCTGACCCTGCAGGCTTGCCTGCTGCTTGGTGGTACCTGTGGCGCAGGTCGTAGCTGGTCGGTCTAGCTGGTAGGTCTAACTGGTGCGTCCGGCTTGCCCACGGCCAGCCAGTGCCAAGCCCAGCTGCAGCAGCAGGCGTTCATCCAGCTCATCCAGCTCGAATGGCTCGAATGGCTCGCCGTTGAGTCACCTGGGCTGCTCAGATCGGCTGTAAAGCGTTGCATAATCCGCAGGATTTTGGCCGCAGCTGTTGTGCCAAACCCACCGCTTGTTCGCCCAACCTAAAGGATTCAGCATGACCACCCCAGCAGCCGCAATGCCCCCGTTTCACCTGGCATTCCCCGTGCACGACATCGCCGTGGCCCGTCAGTTTTATGGCGAAGTGTTGGGTTGCTCAGAGGGGCGCAGCAGCCCGGACTGGGTGGACTTCAATTTTTATGGCCACCAAATCGTGGCCCACTTGGCGCCCCAAGAGTGCGGCCACAAAGGCGTCAGCGCAGTGGACGGCCACGGTGTGCCTGTTCGCCACTTCGGCGCGGTGTTGAACATGACCCAATGGGAGGAAATGGCCGACAAGCTCAAAGCCATTGGCACCCAGTTTGTCATTGAGCCCTACATTCGTTTCAAAGGCGAGGCCGGTGAGCAGGCCACCATGTTCTTCTTGGATCCATCTGGCAACGCCATCGAGTTCAAGGCGTTCGCCAACCTCGATTCGTTGTTCGCCAAATAAGCCACCAGCGGCACGCCCGGCCGCACACCACACCAAGCCCCTAACGCAGCGCCCAACGCAGCGCCCAGTGTGCGCCTAGCTGCCGGCGACTGCGCACCGCCCTTTGAATCTGTACCCGGTATCCTTTACCCTGCATCACACACACCATGACCACACGCACCCACAACATCGCCGTCATTCCTGGAGACGGTATCGGCAAGGAAGTCATGCCGCCCGCGCTGGATGTGCTGGCCGCGGCGTCCAAGCGCTTTGGCTTTACCCTGAACATGCTGCCCATCGAATGGGCCAGCTGCGACTACTACCAAGCGCATGGCGAGATGATGCCGCCCGACTGGAAAGCCCAATTGAGCACACAGGATGCGTTGTTGTTTGGCGCGGTGGGTTGGCCCGCAACGGTGCCAGACCATGTGTCGCTGTGGGGCTCGCTGCTCAAGTTTCGACGTGAGTTTGACCAGTACGTCAACCTGCGTCCGGTGCGCTTGTTTGAGGGTGTGAAGTGCCCGCTGGCCGGTCGTGAGCCGGGGGACATCGACTACCTCGTGGTGCGCGAAAACACCGAAGGCGAATACACCGCATTAGGCGGTGTGATGTTTGAAGGCACAGAGCGAGAAATCGTGATTCAAGAATCGGTGTTCTCACGCGTGGGTACAGACCGCGTGCTGCGCTACGCCTTTGAAGAGGCACGCAAGCGCGCACGCAAACACCTCACCATTGCCACCAAGAGCAACGGCATTGCTGTGAGCATGCCCTGGTGGGACAAGCGTGCCGACGCCATTGGCCAAGACTACCCCGACGTGGTCACGGACAAGCAGCACATTGATATTTTGTCGGCCCGTTTTGTATTGCAGCCCGATCGCTTCAGCGTGGTGGTCGCCAGCAACTTGTTTGGCGACATCTTGTCCGATTTGGGCCCCGCCACCACCGGCACGATTGGCTTGGCACCCTCTGCCAACATCAATCCTGAAGGCAACTTCCCATCCTTGTTTGAGCCCGTACACGGCTCTGCACCAGACATCTACGGCAAAGGCATTGCCAACCCCATTGCCATGATTTGGAGTGCGGCCCTGATGCTGCAATTCTTGGGCGAGCAAGACGCACACGACGCCATACTGCACGCCATAGAAGACGTGCTGCGCACAGGCCCTCACACCCCCGACTTAGGTGGCAACGCCAACACCGCCGCCATAGGCCAAGCCATCGCCGCAAAAATCGCTGCTTAACGTTTGACTGAGTGTTTGCGTAGGCCATAAGCCGTGCTCAGTGGATGTCGAGCAGACCCTAGCATCAAGTGCTAGGGTGACGCAGTGCGAGGCCGACACGTGACTTGAGACGTGTCACACCAGACTTGATCTGGTGTCTGTAGTGGCCAGCAGCAACGCTTGCACCCGCCCGCACACGCTTGGTTCAGCCGCGTCGGCCTACCCAGTAGGTTGCGCCTTGGGGGCCGTAGCGTTCGGCGTGGCTTTGGTTAGCCGGGAGGGCGAAGCGGTCTCCTACGCGCAGGTGTTGGGTGTGGCCGTCTACTTCCAGCCACAGCTCGCCCGCGGCAACGATGGCGTGTACGCCAAAGGGGTGGCTGTGTTCGGCTACCACTTCGTTGGCGGGCCAGTCCCGCACCAGCACGGTTTCAAAGCCCAAGGCTTGGGCTTCGTGGGTGAACGCTTCTAAGGTGATCATGGCTTGCTCCTTGTTGCTCAGGGGGTGTTGGCTGTTCGTGCAGACTATTGTGGGGTGGCCACCGGTTGGGTGTTGATATGGCGTGTTCAGATGTGGCCTTAAGACGCGACTTAAGACGCGACTTCGGACGCGCCCTGCCACTCACCTTCAGATGGTTCTTGCTGTTGATCTTGGCCAAACTGGGCTTGCGCCAAGGCCGCATAAGCGCCGCCCTTGGCCAACAAGTCGTGGTGCTTGCCTTGCTCCACGATTTCGCCGTTGGCCATAACCACAATGGTATCTGCGCGCTGCACGGTAGACAAGCGGTGTGCCACCACGATGGTGGTGCGCCCTTGCATGGCGCGGTCTAGCGCGGCTTGCACCATTTGTTCGCTGTGTGTGTCCAGCGCGCTGGTGGCCTCGTCTAGCAGTAGCAAAGGGGCGTTTTTCAGTATGGCTCGGGCAATGGCCAAGCGTTGGCGCTGGCCACCCGACAGGCGCACACCGCGCTCACCCATAAAGGTTTGGTAGCCCATGGGCAGCGCTTCAATGAATGCATGTGCGTAAGCGGCTTGTGCAGCCGCCTTGACCTCGTCGTCTGATGCGTCGGGTCGCCCGTAGCGTATGTTGTCCATAGCGCTGGCGGCAAATACCACGGGCTCTTGTGGCACCACGCCAACGTGCTCGCGCAGGTTGTGCAATGCCAAGCTTTGAATGGCTGTGCCTTGCAGCAAGATGCTGCCGCTTTGCACATCGTAAAAGCGTTGCAGCAACTGCATGATGGTGGTCTTACCCGCACCGCTAGAGCCGACCAAGGCCACGGTGCTGCCCGCGGCAATGTGCAGGCTCACGTTGTTGAGAGCGGGCGTTTCTAGGCGAGAGGGGTAGGCAAACTGTACGTTGTGCAGCTGCACATCTAGGCCTTGCGCCGAGGGCTTCAGTGGCGTGGTGTGCACGCTGTCTTGAATGTGGCTGGGCATGTACAGCAGCTCGATGAGGCGTTCGCTGGCACCGGCGGCGCGCAGCAAGTCACCGCTGACCTCGCCCAGCACCGCAAAGGCACCGGCCAAAATGATCACGTACAACACAGTCTGCCCCAGCTCGCCTGCACTGAGCGTGCCTGCAAGTACGGCCAACGTGCCCATGTACAAGCCCCACAGCAAGGCCGCGCTGGTGGCGACCATGACAAAGGTGACCAAGGCCGAACGGGCGGTGGTGCGTTTGATGGCTGAGCGAAATGCCGCGTTGGTGGACTGCTCAAATCGCTTGGCTTCGCGTCCTTGCGCCGTGTAGCTTTGCACCACCGTGATGGCATTGAGCACTTCGCTGGCCAAGGCGCTGGCATCGGCCACGCGGTCTTGGCTGTCGCGCGACAAGCGGCGCACACGCCTGCCCATCCACACACTGGGTGCAATCACCAGTACCAAGCCTGCGCACACCTGCGCCATCATCAGCGGGTGGTGCCAGACCAACATGCCCAGCGCACCGATGCCCATGACGGCGTTGCGCAAGCCCATGCTCAACGACGAGCCCACAACGGTTTGTACCAAGGTGGTGTCGGCGCTCAGGCGCGACAGCACATCGCCTGTGGGCGTTTGCTCGAAAAACTGTGGGCTTTGGTTGAGTACCCGTGCGTACACCGCTTGGCGAATGTCAGCGGTGATGCGCTCGCCCAGCCAGCTCACCATGTAAAAACGTGCGCCCGAAAACACCGCCAGCGCGACGGCCACACCGAACAACAACGCGAAATGCCAGCCTATGTCTTGCGCGTTGCTG
>JANREF010000152.1:0-513 GCA_030726195.1 Burkholderiaceae bacterium
GGTGGCCACATCGCATTGCCGACCTGCCACTTTAAACAGTGCTGCCATGCCACAGGGCAAATGGCCAGCGCGTATGCGCTTCAAGCCTTGCGCGACCAAGCGGCGGTTGTTGGCGTCTAGTTTGACCACATCGGCCACGGTGCCCAGTGCGACCAGGGGCAGCAAGCTGTCGAGTTTGGGTTGGTTGCTGGCGTCAAAATGCCCGGCTTCGCGCAGCATGGCGCGCAGCTTGAGCAGCACATAAAACATCACGCCCACGCCAGCAATGGATTTGCTCTCAAATGCGCAACCCGGCTGGTTGGGGTTGGCAATGGCATGGGCATTGGGCAGCTTGACAGCACCATCCACCAAGGCAGGCAGGTGGTGGTCGGTCACCACCACGGTTAAGCCCAGCTCGCGCGCAGTGGCCACACCATCGATGCTGGCAATGCCGTTGTCCACAGTGACCAGCACGTGTGCGCCGGTTTGCGCAACTCGCTGATGTATGTTTTTGTTTTGGCGGTTGGGTTAGTT
>JANREF010000152.1:523-6013 GCA_030726195.1 Burkholderiaceae bacterium
GCTGGGGGTGAGGCCGTAGCCGTCGGTGATGCGGTCGGGCACCAAGTAGTGGGCGTTGGTCGCACCCAGCAAGCGCAGGCCGCGTATGGCCACGGCGCAGGCCGTGGCGCCGTCGCAGTCGTAATCGGCCACCACGCAAATGTGCTGTTGTTGCGCAATCGCTTGCGCCAGTGTGTGTGCAGCGGTGTCTATGCCCAGCATGGTGTCGGGCGGCAGCAGCTTGGACAAGCTGTCGTCTAAGTCTTGCGGGCCTTGCACGCCACGCGCTGCAAAGAGCTGGGCCAGCAGTGGGTGAATGCCCGCTTGCTCGAGTGCGTAAACGGTGCGCGGTGGAATGTCGCGTGCGGTGATGTGCATGGTGTGGTGTGCTTGGTCAGGTGTAAGGGTGCTGCTTAGTTGGTGGCTTTAATCTGGCATCAGCGCACTGGGCAGTCGTTTTGGTGGCGTGCGTTTGAATGCGCGTGCCTTGCCGTGTTGCAGCATTTGTTTGAGTTGCACGGCGCCATCCTGGATGCGTTGCCACAGGCTTGCGTGGTGTGTGGCCGTGTTGTTCTCGGACGTTGGCACGGTGTAGGCGGGGCTGGCGTAGCAGCGCAGGCCTTGGTCGCTGGCAAAGCTCACCACGATAGGCTGTGTGTCGCCTTGTTCTAACAGTGAGGCGATGGTGCTGTGGTCTAGCGTGGTCCACGCCGCTTGCCACTGCAGCGGCATGTGGGCTTGGTTCGCCAAGTCGTGCACCAGCGTGACGTGGCTGGCTTGCTCAGAAGGTGCTTGCGTCAAGGCGCCTGCGCCTTGCAACCACACGCCGTTGATGGGCGCCAAGCCTTGGGCGCGGCGTTGGTCGTGCGCCGCGTGTGTGTAAAACAGCATTTGCGCCTCGTTTTGCAAACGCCGCATCCACTGCGCGGCAGCGGGGTGCGTGTGGCTAAAGGGCAGACTGGCGTCTATGGCTTGGTCGCAGGCTTTGGCCACAGATGGGCTGACGATGCCGCGCAAACGCTCGCCCACGAGCAGCCAGCGGCTGGCGCTTGCGTAGCGCAGACTCACGCCGTCTTCTTCGCACAGCGGCTGCAGCGCCGCCATCAAGGCCTGGCTGTGGGCGTCGCTGAGTTGCAAGTGGTTGGGGTGGCTCAAGCGCACGTCGTTCATGCTGGTCAGCACGTGCACGGGCATCAGCCAGGCTGCGGGTGTGTCTGGGGGCAAGTCTGGGCCTATTTCCAAGGCCGCCAAGGGCAGCGGCTGGTGCAGCACGTTGCTCTGCGCATTGGGCTGCCAGCCCAATGCATTGGCCCAAGCGCGCTCAAGCGGTGTGGCCCAGTCTAGCGTGTGGTCTGGCTGAGGCTGCGCTGGCGTGCGACGGGGGTCCAGCGCCTGCCACCGGTGCAGCAGGGCGTGGGTGTTGGGCAGGGCGTTGTGTAGCGCATCGTCCATCGCGCTCACTTCGGCGTCGTTGCCGGCCCAAGTGGCGTGGGCAATGAGAACGTGGCGCGGGGTAATGGACATGAGGTTCGTTGGTGTTTAAAGCCTGCCACAATAGCAACTCGTCATTATCACCGTCATGAAAATACCTTACGAACTCAGTATTGGCTGGCGCTACACGCGATCGGTCAGATCTAGCGCGAAAAACGGCTTCATCTCTTTTATTTCTGGCGTGTCCATGCTGGGCATTTGCTTGGGCGTGGCCGCGCTCATCATTGTGTTGTCGGTGATGAATGGTTTTCAAAAAGAGGTGCGTGACCGCATGCTCAGTGTGTTGGCCCACGTTGAAGTGTTTGAGGCCAGTGGCCAAGCCATTGCCGATGTGCCCAGCTTGCTGCAACGCATGAGCACGCAAGAGCATGTGGTGGCTGCGGCCCCCTTTGTGGCAGCGCAGGCCTTGCTCGCCAGGGGCGAAGACATGCGCGGCGTGGTGCTGCGTGGCATTGACCCGCAACTCGAGCAAACCGTCACCCCGCTGGTCAGTGAGATGCCCGCTGCCTTGCGCGAGCGCTTGAGTGACGGCGGCTTTGGCGTGATTTTGGGCGGCAACTTGGCGCGCTCACTGGGCGTGGTGGAGGGCGACACCGTCACTCTCATGGTGCCCAGCGGCCAAATGACGCCAGCGGGCGTGGTGCCACGCATGAAACAAATGAAGGTCTTGGGTGCGTTTGACTCAGGTCACTACGAGTTCGATGCGGGCTACGCGTTTTTGCACGTGAACGACGCGGCCAAGCTCTTTAGGCTGCAAGGCCCCACAGGTGTGAGGCTCAAATTGGACGACTACCACCTTGCCCCGCAGGTTGCCGCCAGCGTGTCCGCCACCTTGGGTTTTGACTATGTGGTCAGCGACTGGACGCGGCAAAACCGCAACTGGTTTGCCGCCGTGCAGGTTGAAAAACGCATGATGGCCATTATTCTCACGCTCATCGTGGCGGTGGCCGCCTTTAATTTGGTGAGCACCTTGGTCATGACCGTGACCGACAAACGCGCCGACATTGCCATTTTGCGCACCTTGGGTGCCACGCCTGCGAGCATCATGTCCGTGTTTGTAGTGCAGGGCGCAACCGCTGGCGTGCTGGGCACATTGGCGGGCTTGGGGCTGGGTTTGTTGGTGGCTTTCAATGTGGATGTGATCGTGCCATTTATAGAACACTTGGTGGGCGCGAGCTTTTTGCCGCAAGAGATTTACCTGATCAACCGCATGCCCAGTGACCCGCAGTGGGGCGACATCATGCCCATCACCTTGATCTCGTTGGTGTTGGCTTTTGTGGCCACGCTCTACCCCAGCTGGCGGGCCAGCCGCATCAACCCCGCAGAGGCGTTGCGTTATGAATAACTTCAGCAGCGCGCCGCTCACGCCAACAGAAGCTGGGCGCACCGTGGTGCGTGCCCAGCACCTCACCAAACGCTTCCAAGAAGGCCGCCTAGACGTGACCGTGCTGCGCGATTTGTCGCTCACGGTGAACGCGGGTGAAACTGTGGCCATCGTCGGTGCGTCGGGCTCGGGTAAGAGCACGTTGCTGCACATTTTGGGCGGTCTAGACAAACCCACCAGCGGCGAAGCCGCGCTCAATGGTGCCAATTGGGCCGGTATGGGCGCTGCCGCGCAAAGCCAGTGGCGCAACAAACACTTGGGCTTTGTGTACCAGTTCCACCATTTGTTGCCCGAGTTCTCGGCTTTGGACAACGTGGCCATGCCGCTGTGGATTCGCCGCGCCGATGCCGCGCAGTCCAACGCCACCGCTGCAGCCATGCTGCGCAAAGTGGGGCTGGGTGAGCGCTTGCACCACAGGCCCAGCGAACTGTCTGGTGGCGAACGCCAGCGCGTGGCGGTGGCCCGCGCCTTGGTCACGCAGCCCTCGTGCGTGCTGGCCGATGAACCCACGGGCAACTTGGACCGCACCTCCGCACAAACCGTGTTCCAGCTCATGCTAGACCTTGCCGCCGAGCAACACACGGCGCTGGTGGTGGTCACACACGACGCAGCCTTGGCCCAGCAATGTCAGCGGCGGTATGGACTGGTGGGCGGTGTCTTGTCCGCCGCTTAGCAACACATGCTCATAGACACCCACTGCCACTGGGATGCGCCTGAATTTGACGGTGTGGGGGGCAGTTTGCGTGGTCAGGCCCAAGCCATGGGTGTGCGTTTGAGCGTGGTGCCAGCGGTGAGCGCGGGTAACTTCGGCGCAGTGCGCCAGTGGGCACACCAACACAAAGACGCCTATGCCTTGGGCATACACCCGTTGTTTGTGTTGGACGCCACGCCCAGTGACCTGTCGCAGCTGGACCAAGCATTGGGTGACTTGGCGGGCGACCCGCGTTTGGTTGCGGTGGGCGAGATTGGCATGGACGGCTTTGTGCCAGAGCTGCAAACCCCCACCGCCATTGAAAAAATGCACAGCTTTTACCGTGCTCAACTGAAGCTGGCGCGCAAACACCACTTGCCAGTCATCTTGCATGTGCGCAAAAGTGCCGACGACTTGCTCAAGCACTTGCGTGAAGTAGCCGTGGTGGGCGGTATTGCCCACGCCTTCAATGGCAGCGACCAGCAAGCGCTCGCATTCACCAGCCTGGGTTTTGTGCTGGGCTTTGGCGGCACAGTCACGTTTGAGGCGTCTAGGCGCATCCGACACTTGGCCAGCACCTTGCCACCCAGCGCGCTGGTGCTAGAGACCGATGGCCCTGACATACCGCCGCAGTGGATTTACGTGGAGGCCCAACGCCGCCGCGCTGGGCAGCCCCAAGGCCTCAACTCCAGCGTGCACCTGCCCGCCATCGCCCGCGTGGTGGCCGGCTTGCGGGGGCAGACGTGTGCCGAGTTGCGCACACAGACCACCGCCAACGCCTTGCGCGTCTTGCCCAAGCTGGTGGGGCTGCGCACCGCTGTGAGCGAGGCCTGATCCTGCGCGTTGACGCCTGGTGCGCCGACACTTGGGCAGCTTGTAATCTCGTTTGGGCATTGCCCTGCAGCCCTGTAGCCTGTTTGCTTTATTGCCCTGTGGCCCTGTGGCCCTGTTGCCCCATGGCTGTATAGCGCTGCCGCTTTGTAGCTTTCTTGCGTGCTTGATTGCTTGATTGCATTTGTTGAGGCTGGTCTGCCCATCCCATGCCGTGTCCACCGCGCAACCCAGCCTGCAGGGGCGTTGGCGCCTGAGTACGTTCACACGTCAACGCGCCAGCGCCGAGACACGCACCGCGACACCCTCGTGCATGCGGGTGTGTGTGCATACATGCGCATACATGTCGTTCGCTCGTATAAATCATGATGGATACTTGAGGCTTAGCGCCTCGCGCCCACGCCCAGCGCCCACGCACACTTTTCAAAACTAGACCCCATGGCCAGACCCAGCAACGCACGCGCAGACGCACAGACCGACGAACTGCCAGAAGTGAACTTCTCCGAAGACGGCGAGGTGCGCTATTTGCATTTGGGTTCTGAGTGGGTGCAGGGCTCCATGATCATTGACAAGCCCTTCGAGATTGAGCTGGACTATGTGCGGCGCATGATGGCTTGGCTGCTGTTTGTCGATTTGGACAGCGTGAAGGACATGCACGCCATGCAGCTGGGCTTGGGGGCGGCGTCGCTGACCAAATACTGTTTCAAGAAATTAGGCATGCTCACCACTGCTGTGGAGCTCAACCCGCAGGTGGAGTGGATGTGTCGCCAGTGGTTCAAGTTGCCGCCCAACCAATCACGCTTGAATGTGGTCTTGGGCGATGCGGGTGCCGTCATTCGCCAGCCCGAATGGGCCGGTGCGGTGGATGCCTTGCAAGTGGACTTGTACGACCACAACGCTGCAGGCCCCGTGCTCGACAGCGTCGAGTTTTACGCCGACTGTAAAAAGCTATTGAGCTTGAACGGTGCGATGACCGTGAACTTGTTTGGCCGCCATGCCAGCTTTGAGGTGTCCATGAACAACATGGCGCAGGTGTTTGGCGAAGACGCCATTTGGGCTTTCACGCCCACGCGCGAGAGCAATTGCGTGGTGTTGGCGCAGGCCACCCCCAATG
>JANREF010000153.1 GCA_030726195.1 Burkholderiaceae bacterium
CGTGGACCTGCAGCTGGGCAAATACTGGATCGTGAATGGGCAAGGCCAGCGCGTTACACGCGAGGTCAAAACCGTGCTGGCCCACAGCGGCGCGGCCGAGCTGGGCCCCTATCGCCACTACATGCAAAAAGAAATTTTTGAGCAGCCCCGAGCACTGGCCGACACGCTGGAAGGCATTGAAGGCATCGTGCCCGAGCTGTTTGACGGCGTGGCCACGCCCGCACCCGGCGAAAACGCACACGCCATCTTCAAGCAAATAGACCGCATCCTCATACTCGCGTGCGGCACCAGCTACTACAGCGGCTGCACCGCCAAGTACTGGCTGGAAAGCATGGCCGGCATACCCACGCAAGTAGAAGTGGCCAGCGAATACCGCTACCGCACCAGCGTGCCCCACCCCAACACCTTGGTCGTCACGCTCAGCCAAAGCGGCGAAACCGCCGACACCTTGGCCGCACTGCGCCACGCGCAAAGCCTGGGCATGACGCACACACTCACCATTTGCAACGTGTCGACATCAGCCATGGTGCGCGAATGCAAACTGGCCTACATCACACGCGCCGGTGTTGAAATTGGCGTGGCCTCTACCAAGGCATTCACCACACAATTGGCAGGCCTGTTTTTGCTCACGCTGGCACTGGCGCAAAGCAAAGGCAAGCTGTCGCTAGCCGACGAGGCCGAACACCTCAAAGCCATGCGCCACCTGCCCGCCGCGCTGCAAGACGTGCTCGCGCTGGAGCCACAAATCATTGCATGGTCGCAAGACTTTGCGCGCATGGACAACGCCTTGTTCTTGGGCCGCGGCCTGCATTACCCCATTGCATTGGAAGGCGCGCTCAAGCTCAAAGAAATCAGCTACATCCACGCCGAAGCCTACCCCGCAGGCGAACTCAAGCACGGCCCCTTGGCACTGGTCACCAGCGCCATGCCCGTGGTAACGGTTGCGCCCAACGACGCACTGCTGGAAAAACTCAAAAGCAACATGCAAGAAGTGCGCGCCCGTGGCGGCGTGCTGTACGTGCTGGCCGACGGCGACAGCCGCATCAAGGCAGAAAAAGGCCTCAACGTCATACGCATGCCCGAGCACTACGGCCTACTCAGCCCACTGCTGCACGTGGTACCCCTGCAGCTACTGGCCTACCACACGGCCTGCGCCAAAGGCACGGACGTGGACAAGCCCAGGAACTTGGCCAAGTCGGT
>JANREF010000154.1 GCA_030726195.1 Burkholderiaceae bacterium
AAAAAAGGCGACACAAGGTCGCCTTTTTTGGTTAACGCGCCTGGCGCATCAAACCGCTTTGGCCAATGCCTGCTCCAAATCGCTGAGCAAATCGTCGATGTGCTCTATGCCAATCGACAGGCGCACCATGTCGCGCGACACACCCGCTCTGGCCAGCTCTGCGTCGTTCAACTGGCGGTGCGTGGTGGATGCTGGGTGGCAAGCCAACGACTTGGCGTCGCCAATGTTCACCAAGCGTGTGAACAACGCCAACGCATCTTGGAACGCGGCACCCGCGGCCAGCGGATCAGCAGCCTTCAAACCAAAGCTGATGATGCCGGAGGCGCGTCCACCCATTTGGCGCTTGACCAGCTCAAAGTCGGCATGGTCGGGCAATCCCGCGTAGTTCACCCAGGCCACTTGTGCGTGGCCTTTCAAGAACTGGGCCACCTTGAGTGCGTTGTCGCAAATGCGGTCCATGCGCAAGGCCAAGGTTTCAATGCCTTGCAAAATTTGGAAGGCATTCATGGGGCTCAACGCCGCACCCATGTTGCGCAGTGGCACCACGCGCGCGCGGCCAATGAATGCTGCAGGGCCCAAAGCCTCCGTGTACACCACACCGTGGTAGCTCACATCGGGCTCGTTGAGGCGCTTGAAACGCGCTTTGTGCTCGGCCCATGGGAACTTGCCAGAGTCCACAATCATGCCGCCAATGGTGGTGCCGTGGCCACCCAAGTACTTGGTGAGCGAATGCACCACGATGTCTGCGCCGTGTTCAAACGGACGGCACAGCGCAGGGCTGGGCACGGTGTTGTCCACGATCAGCGGTACGCCGTGCTTGTGCGCAATATCGGCCAAAGCCTTGATGTCGGTCACGTTACCCAGTGGGTTGCCCACTGATTCGCAGTACACGGCTTTGGTGCGCTCATCAATGAGCGACTCGAATGTTTCAGGCTTGCTGGCATCGGCAAAGCGCGTCTCAATGCCCATTTGGGGCAGCGTGTGCGCCAACAAGTTGTAGGTGCCGCCGTACAGCTGAGAGGCCGACACGATGTTGTCGCCCGCCTCGGCAATGGTTTGAATGGCATAGGTGATGGCAGACATGCCAGAGGCCACGGCCAAGGCACCAACACCGCCCTCAAGCGCGGCCACACGGGCCTCTAGCACGCCGTTGGTCGGATTCATGATGCGCGAGTAAATGTTGCCCGCGACCTTCAAGTCGAACAAATCAGCGCCGTGTTGCGTATCGTCAAACGCATAGGCCACGGTTTGGTAAATCGGTACCGCAACCGCTTTGGTCACGGGGTCTGGAGAGTAGCCCGCATGCACGGCCAATGTTTCTAGCTTCATGATCTGCCCTTTAAGTGGAACGTCAATATATTACAAACCGACCTCGTCGCAAATATCCAGCACTGGCTGGCTTTGGTTCATGGTGTAGAAGTGCACGCCCGGCACGCCGCCGTTTTTAAGTTGGTCCACCAAATCCACGATCACGTCGTGCCCAAACGCCTTGATGGACGCGGCGTCGTCGCCAAAGCCTTGCAAACGCAAGCGAATCCAGCGCGGTATCTCGGCACCACACATGTCCGAGAAGCGCATCAACTGTGAGCTGTTGGTGATGGGCATGATGCCGGGCACCACGGGTACATCCACACCCAACTGGTAGGCGTCGTCTACGAAACGGAAGTAGGCATCTGAGTTGAAGAAATACTGCGTGATGGCTGAATGGGCACCTGCGCGCACCTTGGTCACAAAGGCTTGCAAGTCGGCATCGGCGCTGCGCGCTTGGGGGTGCACCTCTGGGTAGGCGGCCACCTCAATGTGAAAGTCGTCGCCAAACTCCGCGCGGATAAACGCCACCAAATCACTGGCGTAATGGAACTCGCCGCCTGCGCCGTAGCCGCTGGGCAAGTCGCCACGCAAGGCTACCAAGCGCTTCACGCCCATGGCCTTGAGGGTGTGCAGCTGCTCGCGCACAGAGGCCTTGGTCGCACCAATGCAGGAGAAGTGCGACGCGGCGTCCACGCCCTCGTCCAAAATTTCTTGCACCATGGCAAACGTACCCGCTTGAGTAGATCCACCGGCTCCAAAGGTGACCGAACAAAACTCCGGCTTCTTCACGTACAAGGCTTTGCGCACATCACGCTGCTTGAGCGCGCCTTCAGGCGTTTTGGTGGGAAAAAATTCAAAGCTAACAGGCAGCTTCAGCTGCGCATGCGACTCAAACGGTAGGCTCATGGCCTGGTTCCTTAAGACTGTGGTGCCGCCGCGCGTTGCGCTGGCGTGCGTGCCCACATGAAAAATTCTCGATTGCCGTCACCACCGGTGATGGCACTTTCAAAAAAGTCCAACCACTCCAAACCCTGCTCAGCAGCGGCCTGTTGCAATTGGGCTTCGACTCGTTTGTAAGCGCTGGCATGTTTCACCAAGCCGCCCTTACCAATGTCTTCGGGTTGCAACTCAAACTGTGGCTTCACCAGCATCAGCACCGAAGCGCCGGGCTTGAGCAGGGGCAGCACCCCTGGCCACACTTTGACTTGCGAAATAAACGACACGTCACCCACCATGGCGTCAAAGCCATTCACGTCACGCGCCTGCCAGCTTGCATCGCCTTGCGCAGCCATGGCTTGCGCAATGAGATCAGGCTGGTAGTCGCGGGCGTTGAAGCCTTGCATGGCCACCACCTTGGGGTGCGCTTGCAGCGTAGGGTGCAACTGGTCGCGCCCCACATCCAAGCCCACCACGCCAGCGGCGCTGTGCTGCAACAAACAGTCGGTAAAACCGCCTGTGCTTTGTCCCACGTCCAAGCACCACTGACCTGCTGGGCTCCAGCCCACATGGGCCATTGCGCCGGACAGCTTGAGGCCGCCACGCGAAACATAGCGCATCAGCTGCGTATCGGTAGATTCCAGCTCGCAATCGTCGGGCACCACATCACCAGCCTTGCGCGGCGTGCGCCACCCACCAGGTGTGGCGGGTTGGCCGTTGCTGTCTAGCCCATTGCCCTTGGCATGGGCATGGGCATTGGCATTGGCATCATCGGCCTCGTCGCCACGACCAGCCGCACGCCAGCGCAGCGCCTGACTCTCAATCAGACGTTGCGCTGCCGAACGCGAGGGCGCAAGCCCCCGCACCACTGCGAGTTGGTCGATACGCACGCTGTGCTTAGTAGCGGTAGGTTTCTGGCTTGTAAGGACCAACCTGCGGCACGCCAATGTACTTGGCCTGCACAGGTGTGAGTTCGGTGAGCATGGCGCCCACTTTCATCAGGTGCAATCTCGCCACTTTTTCGTCCAAATGCTTGGGCAACACGTATACCTTGCCGGTTTCGTAGAAGTCGGGGCGTGTGAAGATTTCGATTTGCGCCATGGTCTGGTTGGCAAATGAGCTGCTCATCACAAAGCTAGGGTGGCCTGTGCCGCAGCCCAAGTTCACCAAGCGGCCTTTGGCCAACAAAATAATGCGCTTGCCGTCCGGGAAGATCACATGGTCAACCTGTGGCTTGATCTCGTCCCACATGCAGCCTTCCAAACCAGCCACGTCGATTTCGTTGTCGAAGTGACCGATGTTGCACACAATGGCCTGATCCTTCATCTTGTCCATGTGCGCACGGGTGATGATGTCTTTGTTGCCGGTAGCGGTCACAAAGATGTCGGCCTTGTCGGCCGCGTATTCCATGGTCACCACGCGGTAACCTTCCATGGCGGCTTGCAGTGCGCAAATGGGATCAATTTCTGTCACCCACACTTGTGCGCTCAAAGCACGCAAGGCTTGGGCGCTGCCCTTGCCCACGTCGCCGTAACCAGCAACCACAGCAATCTTGCCTGCAACCATCACGTCGGTGGCGCGCTTGATGCCGTCTACCAATGACTCGCGGCAGCCGTACAAATTGTCAAACTTGCTCTTGGTCACAGAGTCGTTCACGTTGATGGCGCGCAGCTTCAAGGTGCCGGCTTCGCTCATCTCGTTCAGGCGCAACACGCCTGTGGTGGTTTCTTCGGTCACACCAATGATGTTGGGCAAACGGCGGCTGTAGAACGTGGGGTCAACGGCGAGCTTCTTTTTGATAGAGGCGAACAAGAATGTTTCCTCTTCGCTGCCGGGCTTGTCCAACACGCTGATGTCTTGCTCGGCGCGCACGCCCAAGTGCATCAGGCCAGTGGCGTCGCCGCCATCGTCCAAAATCATGTTGGGGCCTTCTTCTGGCGTGCCCTTGGCACCGCCAAATTCGAAGATGCGGTGGGTGAAGTCCCAGTACTCTGCCAAGCTCTCACCCTTGAAGGCGAACACAGGCGTGCCGGTTGCCACCAAAGCGGCCGCCGCTTGGTCTTGGGTAGAGTAGATGTTGCAAGACGCCCAGCGCACTTGTGCACCCAAGGCTTGCAGGGTTTCAACCAGCACAGCCGTTTGAATGGTCATGTGCAAACTGCCGGTGATGCGTGCGCCCTTGAGCGGTTGCGCCGCGGCAAATTCGGAGCGTATGGCCATCAAACCGGGCATTTCGGTTTCGGCGATTGAGATTTCTTTACGGCCCCATGCGGCCAAAGCAATATCTGCAATGACGTGATCGGTGGCGTTTTCGGGTTTTAAAGCGGCGTTCATAAACAGCTCCACAAGTTGGTTTCGGACAAAACCATGCGCAGATGTGGGTAGCGAGAACATATTGGCTCACCCGCATCTTGCATGGGTGAGCGCCGTTTACAGTCCGAGCCTCACTTTGAATGATTCAAAGCTGCAGCGCTCCTCGGATAGACTCAATTGTAACCAAATAGCCCAACCGTCACCGTTGTGTGGCAAAAGCCCTATTGCCATGTCGCAACCACCGCAGCCCGCCAACAACACCAGAGCACTCTATGCCTTGCTGGCATCGACATTTTTCGAGCTCATGGGCGTATTCATGCTGCTGCCGCTCAACCTGCTGCGCCTCAAAGACAGCGGCTTAGACACCGCCACCGCCGGCCTATTTGCGGCCACGTCTTACGTTGCCATTTTTTTGGTCACCCCGTTTGTCTCCAGCATCACCCACGCCATTGGGCGGCGCAACACCCTGTGGCTCACGGCAGTCGTGCCCGTGTTCACCTGCCTGGTGTTTGCGCTATCGCCCTGGGTGGCCACCTGGTTTGTCGCGCAGGCTGTGGCAGGCATCTTTGGCGGCATGCGCTGGGTTTTGGCTGAGGCCTTGGTGTCTGAGTTTGCGCCGCCCGAGCAACGTGGGCGCTTTGTAGGCCTATTTGAGACCTTGGTCGGCATCACGTTTTTGCTGGGTCCACTGGCGTTGGTCTGGGCAGGGCCAACCAGCACCTACGCGGTGTGGATTGCATTTGCATTCGTCACCACAGGCGCACTGTGTACGGCCTTTATCCCCATGCTGCCCAAAGCCGGTGGCGACCACAACGGGCACGCACACCATTTGGGGTTGCGCGGCGTGTGGACGGCACTTCGCGCCTACCCTGTCATCATGCTGGCCGGATTTTTGGGTGGTTTTTTTGAGGCAGGTCTCACTTCCATACTGCCGCTGTACGGGCTGCAACTCAACTGGGACGCCAAGGACGCCACACTGCTGGTCGCCGCCAGTGGCCTAGGCAGCGCCTTGCTCATGCTGCCCGCTGGCATGCTGGCCGACCACTTGTCCAAGCCTGTCAACGGCCAACACCGCGCTTTTTGGGGCGACGCCTCGCACACCCGGCTGCAACTCATGCGCCTATCGGCCTGGATCACATTGGCCGCCACACTTGCCCTGCCGTTTGCACTGCACTACACCGCGCTGGCCTGGCCCATCGCACTGGCTTGGGGCAGCGCAGGTGGCGTGCTGTACACCTTTGCCATGATCGACATTGGCTCACGCGACCAAGGCACGGCGCTGGTCAGCGGCACCGCTGTCCTGGTGCTGGCCTACACCGTCGGCGGCATGTGCGCCCCAGCACTGGCCAGCGCCGCCTTGCAATACTCCCCAGCCATCGCCTTCCCACTGCTGCTGGCTAGCGTCGCCGCAACGGGGGTGTGGTTGTTGCAGGGCAA
>JANREF010000155.1 GCA_030726195.1 Burkholderiaceae bacterium
CAAAGCTGGCGGCATGACTTTCTGGGAAGCCGTATTCGCCAAAGCCTTCTATTTGTTTGAAGATGTCTTGTGCAAAAGCGACGGTGTGCCCGTGTGCCACCATGCCGCTGACGATGCGCTCGTAAAATTTGTGCACGCCGCCTTTGCGCTTCCATGCAGCCATGGACCGGCGCAGTTGGTCGGCCTCGTCGGCGCTAAAGCCTGCAGCCAGCATGGCGATTTGCATGACTTGTTCTTGAAAAATAGGCACGCCCAATGTGCGCCCCAGTGCTTCTTTGAGTGCGGCGCTGGGGTAGGTCACGGGTGCCAAGCCTTGGCGGCGCTGCAAGTACGGGTGCACCATGCCGCCTTGTATAGGGCCGGGGCGCACAATGGCCACTTGCACCACCAAGTCGTAAAAGCACGTGGGTTTGAGGCGCGGCAGCATGCTCATTTGCGCGCGGCTTTCCACTTGAAAGACACCCACGCTGTCGGCGCGCGAGAGCATGGCGTAGGTGGCGGCATCTTCGCTTGGGATGTCTTGCATGCGCCAAACCCGCCCGTGGCGCTGCGACATGAAGTCTAGGCTGCGCTTGATGGCGCTGAGCATGCCCAGCGCCAAGACGTCGACTTTGAGCAAGCCCACAGCATCGAGGTCGTCTTTGTCCCACTGTATGAGGCTGCGCTGCGGCATGCGGGCGTTCTCAACCGGTACCAGTTGGGTGAGTGGGCCGTTGGTGAGCACAAAGCCACCCGAGTGCTGGCCGAGCTGGCGCGGGCTGCCCATGAGGTCGCGCGCCAAGTCTAGCCACAGTTGCCAATGCGCGCGCTGGGCGGCACTGGCGCCGTGCAGGCCCAGCTTGTGCAGGGTTTCATCCAGCCATGTGTCTTGTACTTCGCGTGCATACATGCCGGGGTGGGCTTTGCTCATGGCTTCTATGAGTGCGGGTGCCACAGCCAGTGCTTTGCCCACATCACGTATGGCGCTGCGCGGGCGGTAGGTGATGACGGTTGCTGCAATGGCGCAGCGGTTGCGACCATATTTTTGGTACATGTATTGAATGACTTCTTCGCGGCGCTGGTGCTCAAAGTCCACATCAATATCGGGCGGCTCTTTGCGTGCGCGGCTGATGAAACGCTCGAACAAGACCACGCTGCGCGCTGGGTCTACCTCGGTGATGCCCAGCGCATAGCAAACCGCCGAGTTGGC
>JANREF010000156.1:0-1799 GCA_030726195.1 Burkholderiaceae bacterium
ATGGCCCAGCCAATGTCGTTGCCCGCCAAGTCGCCCATGCGGAATGGGCCCATGGCAAAGCCAAACTTCTCAACAGCCTTGTCCACTTGAGCAGGCGTACAACCCTCGTCCAGCAAAAAGCCCGCTTGGCGGCTGTATTGCTCAATCATGCGGTTGCCAATAAAGCCGTCGCACACGCCAGACACCACCGATGTCTTCTTGATCTTCTTGCCCAAAGCCATCACCGTGGCCAGCACGTCTTTGGCGGTTGCTTGGCCGCGCACCACCTCCAACAACTTCATCACGTTGGCGGGGCTGAAAAAGTGGGTGCCAATCACATCTTGCGGGCGCTTGGTAAAGGCCGCAATCTGGTCCACATCCAACGTAGAGGTGTTGGAAGCCAAAATCGCGCCGGGCTTCATCACCGCGTCCAGCTGTTTGAACACGGCCTCTTTCACACCCATCTCTTCAAACACGGCTTCAATGACCATGTCGGCATCTTTCAAATCCGCGTAGTCCAGCGTGGTGGTGAGCAAGGCCATGCGCTGGTCTAGTTTGTCTTGTGACAGCTTGCCTTTTTTTACCTGCGCTTCGTAGTTTTTACGAATGGTGGCCACACCGCGGTCCAGCGCCTCTTGCTTGGTCTCCAGCATGACCACGGGCATACCCGCGTTCAGGAAGTTCATGCTGATGCCGCCGCCCATGGTGCCCGCACCAATCACGGCCATTTTTTGAATGTCACGCTTGGGCGTGTCGCTGGGCACGTCTGGAATTTTGCTGGCAGCGCGGTCGGCCATGAAAATATGGCGCAGCGCGCGGCTCTCAGGCGTCCACATCAGGTTGATGAACAGCTCACGCTCAAACAACATGCCGTCTTCAAACTTGCGCTTGGTTGCAGCTTGCACCGCATCCAAACACTTTTCAGGCGCAGGGAAATTCTTGGACATGCCACGCACCATGTTGCGGGCAAACTGGAAATAAGCGTCTCCATTGGGGTGCTTGCACTTGAGGTTGCGCACCAGTGGCAAGGGGCGGGCATCGGCCACACGCGCAGCAAAGGCCTTGGCCTCCTCCATCAAGCTGTCGGCACTGGCCGCCATTGCGTCGAACAAGGTTTGGCCCGGAATGGCGGCCAGCATCTCGCTGTTAACCGCCTCGCCGCTCACAATCATATTCAGCGCGGTCTCCACGCCCAACACACGCGGCAAACGTTGCGTACCGCCAGCGCCCGGCAACAGGCCCAACTTCACCTCAGGCAGTGCCACCTTGCAACCAGGCGCACCCACGCGGTAATGGCAGCCCAACGCCAGCTCCAAGCCACCGCCCATGCACACCGAATGCACAGCGGCCACCACAGGCTTGTTGGACTGCTCGATGAGCTTGATCACGCTCAACAAGTTGGGCTCTGCCATGGCCTTGGGCGAGCCAAACTCGCGAATATCCGCGCCACCAGAAAACGCCTTGCCAGCGCCCGTGATCACAATCGCCTTGATGGCTGCATCCGCATTGGCTTGCGCCATCGCCGCAGCAATGCCTTGGCGCGTACTCAACCCCAAACCATTAACCGGCGGGTTGTCCAGAGTGATAACGGCAATGCTGCCGCTGGCTTGGTAATGCGCTGTCATGAGGCCTCCAATGAGATGTACGAAAAAATCAACAAGTATCGACAGGGTTGGCTCTGGATCACGGTGCGCTTACCGCACCACCACAAAAAAGAACGCCCGTTCGCTTTTGCCCAATGGTAGCCAGAAACGGCGCACTGCTTGTCTCTGTAGGGACAAAAAACAAAGCCGCCGCAAAGGGACAACCCCTATTGCACT
>JANREF010000156.1:1899-5936 GCA_030726195.1 Burkholderiaceae bacterium
CCCATGTCACCCTCTGGCTTGACCAGAGGGTCTGGGGTTTACGGCGGGGGTTGGCGTTGTGGGGGGGATGCTGCTGCTAGCCGTTGACTTCGAGCCATTCTTGGCGCACGTCGGCGCGGGTGCGCAGTTCGGCGGGGGTGCCTTCGAAGGCGATGCGGCCGTGGCCCATGACGGCGACGCGGTCGGAGATGTCCATGGCGATGGTGAGTTTTTGCTCGATGAGCAACACGCTGACGCCTTTGGATTTGAGCATTTTGAGGTAACCCGCCACTTGCTCAACCACCATGGGGGCGAGGCCTTCTGTGGGCTCGTCGATGATGATGAGCTCGGGGTCGCCCATGAGGCTGCGGCACAGGGTGAGCATTTGTTGTTCGCCGCCCGACAGCACGCCGGCCTCGGTGTTGGCGCGTTCACGCAGCCTAGGGAACAGGTTGTACATGTCTTCAAACGACCAGCGCGGCTGCTTGTGCTGGGTTTGTTGGCCGAGGAGCAGGTTTTGGGCCACGGTGAGTTTGGGGAATATGTCGCGCGACTCGGGCACGTAGGCCACGCCGGCTTGCGCCATTTGGAACGGCGCGTGGCCCAGCACGTTGACGCCGCGCCATTGCACTTGGCCCGTGGCGTGTACCAAGCCCATGATGGCTTTGGCCAGTGTGGAGCGGCCAGAGCCGTTGCGCCCGAGCAAGGCCACGATTTCACCTGTGCCAATGCTCAAGTTCACGCCGTGCAGTATGTGGCTTTTGTCGTAGAACGCGTTGAGGTTGGTGATGTTCATGGCTGGCTGTGGCCCCCTGCTGCTTGGTCTTGTGCGGCCTGTTGTGCGGCGTGTTGTGCGGTGCTTGGACCGCTCGCTTCGTCGTGGTCTTGCGCCTGCAGCACCGCACCCAAATAAGCCTCTTGCACGCGCGGGTTGTTTTTGACGTTGGCAGGCGTGTCAAAGGCAATCACCTCGCCGTACACCACCACGGCGATGCGGTCGGCCAGTTCAAACACCACGCCCATATCGTGCTCGACCGTGAGCAAGGTTTTGCCCTGTGTCACGGTGCGAATCATGCGAATGAAATGGATGGTTTCCTCGTGGCTCATGCCAGCGGTGGGCTCATCGAGCAGCACCACGTTGGCACCACCGCCAATGGTGATGCCCACTTCCAGCGAGCGCTGCTCGGCGTAGGTGAGGTTCATGGCCAACACGTCGCGCCGAGCGGACAAGCCCAACCTGTCCAGCAGGTCTTGGGCGCGTTGGTTGACGTCGCCCAGGCCGCTGAGCGCACACCAAAAGTTGTAGCGGTAGCCCATGGACCACAGCACGCTGCAGCGCAGGTTTTCAAAGACGCTGAGCTTGGGGAAAATGTTGGTGATTTGGAAGCTGCGCGACAGCCCACGACGATTGATCTCAAAGGGGCGCAGGCCCACAATGCTGCTGCCGTTGAGCCGTATGTCGCCTGAGCTCACACCGAAGCGCCCACTGATGAGGTTGAACAAGGTTGATTTGCCCGCCCCGTTGGGGCCAATGATGGCCACGCGCTCGCCCGCATGGACCGCCAAATTGACACCACGAATGATGTGTGTGGCACCAAAGTTTTTGTGCACATCGCGCAGCTCCAGCGCAGGTGTGGCGCTGGGCTTGCCCGCCGCTGTGGTGGTGGTCATAACGTCCCTCCTGTTGCAGTGCTGTGTTGGATGAGCACTTGCACTTGCGACCACGCGCGCGCAAACCGACGCCTGCCCCATTCAAACAGGGCCAGGCCCACCACAAACAACAGCAACACCTGAACCCAAGTCAGTGCCGATGTGGTGTCCCATTGCATGGCGTACATGCTGAGCACGGGGTCTAGGCCTGCATTGAGCTGGCGGTGGTACAGCATTTCTACCAACACCGTCGCCCCCACAAAGCCCGGGACGCTGGTGACCACCAACAGCGCGTACGGTTGAACCAAACGCCCCATCAGGCCACAGCGCCACACGCGCACGTTGTGCAACAAAATAGCCGCAAAGCCACCCGGTGCGTACATGACCATGAACACAAAGATCAGGCCCAAATACAGCAGCCACGCGTTGGTGAATTCCGAGAACAACACCAGTGCCAGCACCATCAAAATAGCGCCCAAAATAGGGCCAAAAAACACCGTGGCACCGCCCAAGAACGTGAACAGCAAGTAAGCACCTGAGCGCTGCAAGCCCACCACCTCGGACGTGACAATCTCAAAGTTCAGTGCCGACAAGCCGCCAGCAACACCCGCAAAAAAGCCCGCAAACACAAAGGCAATGAAGCGCACCATTTGCGTATCGAAGCCCACAAACTCCACGCGTTCAGGGTTGTCACGCGTGGCGTTGAGCATGCGCCCCAGCGGCGTACAGGTGAAGGCGTACATCAAGGCCGTGCACACAAAGGTGTAAGCGGCAATCAGGTAATACAGCTGAATTTGAGGCCCGTAGGTGATGCCAAACGGTGTGGCACCGGTCACGCGGTCGCCACTGATGCCGCCCTCACCACCGAAGAACTCCGGGAACATGAGTGACATGGCCCACACCAACTCGCCCACACCCAGTGTGATCATGGCAAACGGCGTCGCGGCTTTTTTGGTGGTCACCCAACCCAGCACCACGGCCACAACGCCCGCCCCTATGCCGCCCGCAATGGGTATGAGGCTCACAGGCAGCAGCCACTCGCCGTTGCTCACCAAATTGAGCGTGTGTATGGCCAAAAACCCACCCATGCCGGAATACACCGCGTGACCGAAACTGAGCATGCCACCTTGGCCCAACAACATGTTGTAGCTCAGGCACACGATGATGGCGATGCCCATTTGCGATAGCAAGGTGCGCGACAGCGAGCTGTCAAACACCACAGGCGCGGCCAGCAGCACCAGCGCAAACAGCCACCACACGCCGTATCTTTTGAGAACGCTGGGGTTGGCCGATGGCACGTTGGTGGAGACAGTGGTGTGTGTGGTCATGTCGCTCATCCCTCTCGTGTGCCCAGCAAACCACGAGGCCTAAAAATCAACATCAGTACCAGCAGCAAGTACGGCAGTATTGGGGCCACCTCACTCACCTTCAAGCGCCAGAACACGTAGCCAAAGGTCTCGGGCGTGATGGTGTGACCCAGGGCTTGGAGCGCGCTGAGCACCGACCAATCGATGGCCACGGCAAAGGTTTGGATCAGGCCAATGAGCAAGGACGCAATGAATGCGCCCGCCAGCGAACCCATGCCACCCACCACGACCACCACAAACACAATGCTGCCCACAGTAATGGCCATGCCCGGCTCAGTCACAAATGCATTGCCGCCAATGACGCCGGCCAAGCCAGCCAAGGCCGCACCGCCACCAAACACGCCCATGAACACGCGCGGCACGTTGTGCCCCAACGCCTGCACCATGTCGGGGTGCGTGAGCGCGGCTTGGATGACCAGGCCAATGCGTGTTTTGGTGAGCAGCTGCCAAATGGCGAGCAGCATGACGATGGCCACACCCATCATGAAGCCGCGGTACAGCGGGAATTGCGTGCCGTAAATCGTAAACAAGGGCCCATCCAGTATCTCGGGCACGCGGTAGTCCACGGAACTGCGCCCCCACACCAGCTGCACCAACTCCAAAATGATGTAACTCAGGCCAAAGGTCACCAGCAACTCGGGCACATGGCCTAAATGGTGCACGCGGCGCAACACCGCCTTTTCAAACAGCGCGCCTGCAATACCGACACCAATGGGGGCCAACACCAAGGCGGGCCAGTAGCCCACCACCTCGGAAATGCTGTAGGCGAAGTACGCGCCCAGCATGTAAAAACTCGCGTGCGCGAAATTGAGCACACCCATCATGCTGAAGATCAGGGTCAAGCCAGAGCTGAGCATGAACAGCAACAAGCCGTAGCTCAGCCCGTTGAGCAAAGAAATGACAAAAAACTCCATGAACCACTCGCTTGTAGACAACCACTCATTGAAAGGCGGGACACCCGCAACCGGCACAGCTCTGCGCGCTCACGCTGCACGGGCACAGGCTGCAGTGTAGGCCTTGGACTTGGCGGCTTCGCGCACC
>JANREF010000157.1 GCA_030726195.1 Burkholderiaceae bacterium
CCCGCGCAGACACCAGATCAAGTCTGGTGTGACAAATCAGGGGGCTGGCGTTGCGGTGTGATTGGGTTGCACTGCCTCAAATGTGGTCTGGGAAACCGGGCGCTGTTGTGTCGTGCGTCGCGGTTTACATAGGCGCGTTTGCAGCTAGGCGTGTGGGTGGGTTGCGGCTAAGAGGGCGTCGATGTTTTGAATGACCAGTTCGGGTTGTTCGTGGACCAGCCAGTGGCTGGCGTTGGCGACGGTTTGTAGTGTGAGTTGGGGGACGTGGTGTTCTAGGCCGGTGAGCAGGCCAGGTTGCAGTGCTTTGTCTAGCAGGCCCCACAGCACGCGCGTGGGTAAGGTGACGCGGCCTAGGTCGGGTGGGATGTCTAGGTGTTGGATAGCGTCTGAGCTGTGGGTTGCGGGGCGCAGTGGCGTGGCGCGGTAGTAGTTGCAGCCGCCGGTGAGCCCTTTGTGCCACACATCGCGGTATTGGTTTTTGGTGGCTTCTGTGAGCCACTTGGGTGTTTGGTCAAGGTCGTTGTTGAAGAATGGCCATAGCTTGGCAAAGTCGTTGGCGCTGAGCAGTTGTTCGGCGTCGTCGCGCGCCAAATAGTTCATGTAGGCGCTGGCGGCTTGTTGGGCTGTGTTGGTTTGTAGCTCACGCAGCAAGGTGGCTGGGTGAGGCGCGTTGATGATGAGCAGGCCGCGCATGAGCTCTGGTCGGCTGGAGGCCAAGTTCCACGACACGGCGCCACCCCAGTCGTGCGCGATCAATGCGGCCAAGGGGCCCTGGCTGTAGTGATCGATCAGGCAGGCCAGGTCGTCCACCAGGTATTTGGGTTTGTAGGCCTTGGGGTCTGTGGGCGAGTCTGAGTCGTCAAAGCCGCGCAGGTTGGGCGCTATGCACAAAAAGCCGCCATGCGCAGGCTGCGAAAAATGCGCCAACAAGGCGTCCCACACAAACGCAGCTTCTGGGAAGCCGTGGACAAACAACAGCACGCGTGTGGTGTGGCTGGGCTGTGGCCCGCTCAGGCGCACTTGTAGGGTCGTGCCGTTGGCCAAGGTCACGCGCTCGTGACGAATGGCCGCTGGTGTTGCTGGGGCGCGGTTTGCTGTGGCGGGCGTGTGCGCGTTCGTTGGGTTGTTCATGCCGGCTCCTGTGTTGCGCCCGGCTCATGAACACAGTGTGGTGAGCTAGCGTTGTG
>JANREF010000158.1 GCA_030726195.1 Burkholderiaceae bacterium
CTATGGGCCTGATTTCCTTGCCCATCATGCTGCGCTACGGCTACAACCGCACCATTGCCACTGGCACCATCACCGCGTCTGGCACGCTGGCGCAAGCCTTGCCGCCGTCGTTGGTGTTGATTGTGTTGGCCGACCAGTTGGGCCGCTCTGTTGGTGACATGTACCAAGGCGCCTTGATCCCAGGGTTGATGCTGGTTGGTTTGTACCTGCTGTTCATTGCAGCCGTGGCCATTGTCAAACCCTCATGGGTGCCCGCCTTGCCGATGGAGGCGCGTATTTACACAGAGGGCAACGGCAGCAGCGGTCACCGCTCGCTGTTCTTGTTGCTGCTGGTGTGTGCTGTGGTGGGCTATGGTTGGTTCCAGATCCATGAAGGCGTGATGAACAGCTTCTTGGGCCGCGTGACACCAGCACCGGGTGACGAGCGTTTCATCATGTCGGTCTCTGTGGCCAGCTTCTTGGCGCTGGGCTTGGCGATGCTCAACCGTGTGACGGGTTTGGGCTTGATGTCCAAGCTGACCGAGCAGGTGACCTTTGTCTTGATTCCACCGTTAATTCTGATTTTCTTGGTTTTGGGCACCATCTTCTTGGGTATTGCAACACCCACAGAGGGTGGCGCGATGGGCGCTTTGGGTGCCTTCGTGATGGCCACGGCGCGCCGTCGCTTGGGCCTGTCCGTGCTCAAGGGCGCGCTGGAGAGCACCACACGTTTGTCCATCTTCGTGATGTTCATTCTGATTGGCTCAACGGTCTTCAGTTTCACCTTCAACGCCGCGGATGGTCACATTTGGGTGGAGCACTTGTTTGACAAGTTGCCAGGTGGGCAGTTGGGCTTCTTGATCTTCGTGAACTTGCTGATCTTTGGCTTGGGCATGTTCATCGACTTCTTTGAAATTGCGTTCATCATCGTGCCCATGCTCGCGCCTGTGGCCGAGAAGATGGGTATCGACCTGATTTGGTTCGGCGTGCTCATTGCCATGAACATGCAAACATCGTTCTTGACGCCGCCGTTTGGCTTTGCGCTGTTCTACTTGCGCAGCGTCGCTGCACGACACGACTACGACGACGTGGTGACCAAAAAGCGCATATCGGCGGTGACCACCGCGCAAATCTACAAAGGCTCCATCGCTTTTATCGTGCTGCAAGTCATCATGGTGGCGGTGATTTTGTTCAACCCAGAGTTGGTGTCGGGCAACATTGAAAAAGTGGATAAATTGAGTAAGGACAAGGTTGAGGAGATGCTCAACATCGAGACCATCGACTACAACGCCAACGGCTCTGGCAACTGGTGATGCAAGTCGACATCAAAATTCTAGATGAGCGCTTGCGTGCCAGCATGCCAGCTTACGCCACGCCTGGCAGTGCTGGGCTGGATTTGCGTGCTTGCTTGGACGGCCCGCTGACATTGGCGCCCAATGCGTGGCAGCTGGTGCCTACGGGTTTGGCCATGTACTTGGCCGACCCGGGTTTTGCCGCCATGATTTTGCCGCGCTCGGGCATGGGTCACAAGCACGGCATCGTGCTGGGCAATTTGGTGGGTTTGATCGACAGCGATTACCAAGGCCAGCTCATGGTGAGCGCGTGGAACCGCTCGGACACGGCCTTCACGCTAGAGCCCATGGAGCGTTTGGCGCAGCTGGTGATTGTGCCGGTCATGCAGGCCAAGTTCCGCGAAGTGGCCGAGTTTACTGATGCAACCCAGCGCGGTGCCGGCGGCTACGGATCTACGGGCAGCAAGTAAGCCGTGGCCGTGGTTGAGTCGGATTTAAAGCACGTGCAAACACAGCTTTAACCGCTCAACCACCTGGTCGACTTTAGCCACTGTAAGCCAACTCTGAGACCAACGCTGAGACCAACGCTCAAGCCAGCACGCGAGCATCAAAAAGGGCCTTGTGAAGGCCCTTTGTTTTGGTCTACCCACATTGGGTGCGAGCCTCGCGGTGCGGATATGTTTGCTGCTCAGTGCAGGTGCTTGCCGCCGTTGTCTTGGTTATGGCCACAGTGCTCGTCATGAACATGGTCGTGGTCATGGTCGTGCCCATGGGTGTGCGTGTCTTGTGCCTGTGGTGGTTCAATGCGGAAAAAGCCGCGTCCCAACGTGCCCGCACCAACCTCTGCAACGGTGGCTTCGCGTACATGCTGCACTTTGAGCGTGAGGCGTATGGCAATACCCGCCAAAGGGTGGTTGGCATCGAGCACCACATGCTCGGGGTAAATGTCGCAGACGAAGAACAGTTTGTCTTTGGGGGCACTGGCGTTACAGCCTTCTGGCAAGCCTTCAAACACCATGCCTTCTTCCAGTTGGTCGGGGAATAGCTTGCGTGGCTCCAAAAACACCAGCTGCTCGTTGTAGTCGCCAAAGGCGTCGGTGGGTTCGATTTGCAGCTGCACTTGTCCCCCCACGTTTTGGCCCAGCAGTGCCTCTTCGATTTTGGCCAGCAAGTCATCGCCACCCACCAAAAACTCTGTGGGCTCGTCCGTATGGTCTAAGACTTCACCCAATGTATCTTTTAAGGTCCAGCTCAGCGCTACGACGCATTGTTCAGTAATTTTCATCGCACAATTGTCCCATGAACCACAAACCTCTCTCAAGCCCCGCGTCACAATCACGCCCTCGGTCTGCCAAAGGGGCGAAGGCGGCCAAGACAGCGCCGGGCATCACAACCAGCGTACTGGCGGACATGACGCCTGCCACATTCATGGCCAAGCATTGGCAACGCAAGCCCGCGCTGATTCGTCAGGCCGTCCCGCATGCTGCCCAGGTGTTGAGTCGCCAAGCGTTGTTTGCTTTGGCCGAACGCCCCGAGGTGGAGTCGCGTCTGATTCAAGGGCAGGGCGAGCATTGGCAAATGCGCAGTGGCCCACTCAAGCGCCGCGCGCTGCCGCCTATCGCACAGCCCAACTGGACGCTGCTGGTGCAAGGTGTAGACCAACTGGACCCGCGCGCTTATGAGCTGCTGCAGCAATTTCGGTTTTTACCCGACGCGCGTTTGGACGACATCATGATTTCATGGGCGTCTGAGGGTGGCGGCGTTGGCCCACACTTTGACAGTTACGACGTGTTTTTGCTGCAGCTGCACGGCAAGCGCCAGTGGCGCATTGGTCGTCAAGCCGATCTGTCGCTCAAGCCCGATATGCCTTTGAAGATATTGGCGGACTTTCAGCCCGAGCAGACGTTTGTGCTGGAGCCTGGCGACATGCTGTATTTGCCGCCCAATTGGGCGCATGACGGCACGGCACTGGGTGGCGACTGTATGACCTTGTCTGTGGGCTTCAAAGCGCCTGCGCGGGCTGGTTTGGCGGCTGAAGTGCTGTTGCGCATGGCGGAGATGTACGAGGACGAGCAGCTGTACACGGATAAGGGGGCCGAGCCCACCACCGCACCTGGCGAGATGCCCAACGGTTTGCTGGCGTTTGCCCAAGATGCGGTGACCCGGTTGGTGCGTGATCCCAAGGCCTTGGCGTGCGCGCTGGGCGAGGTGATGACCGAGCCCAAGCCCAATGTTTACTTTGATGCGCCAGAGCAGGCCTGGGACGGCCGCAGTGATTTGCATGTGTGTCCCACTTCCCGAATGTTGTACGACAAACACCACGTCTTTATCAACGGTGAGAGTTTTCAAGCAGCTGGCTTAGATGCGAAAATAATTAAAAATGCTGCAAACAAGAAATACATATCTGTAGCGGATATCAATGCATTGAGCGATGCTGCCCAGGACTTAGTATTGGAATGGTATGAGGCGGGTTGGCTATATGTAAAAGCTGTATAAACAACTATTTACAGCTGCTTTTTCTAATAATATGTTGTTTTATTGTTACAAAATATGAGGGCTGAATATTGTATTTTCCTAGGGTTATCCATTACTCATGCGGCCGCTATATGATTGGCATCAGCAAATTAATCAATACTAAAAATTAGTTAAAGATAATTTGCAAAGCATAAAAAAGTGTTTATTTAGATCGATGCTTTTTGTGCGACTGGTTTGTGTTGTGCAACCCTTTTTTAACCCTAGGTTTCATCATGAAAAAATCTGTATTGTTGGCCGCATTGATTGCAGCTTTCGCTTTGGCCGCTTGCGGCAAAAAAGAAGAGGCAGCAATGCCTGTTGAAGCGCCTGCTGCTGTTGCTCCAGCAACCGCTGCTGAGGCTGCACCAGCTGCAGCCCCCGCAGAAGCCGCACCTGCTACAGCCGAGGCAGCACCTGCCGCGCCTGCTGCTGCAGAAGCACCAAAGCAGTAATGCTTGAGCGTGTTGGGTGAGGCGACTCACCCAAGGCGATCAAAAAAGGCCCCTGACTCTTTGCGGAGTCAGGGGCCTTTTTAATGGGCGCTGCCGTTAGGCGGCAGTGACGCGAGACTGGCTGTGCTGCGTTACTTCAAGTCGCCAGACAGAACGCTCAGGATGAGTTTGGCGGTGTCCGCGTTAGCAGCTGCACCTTGTGCATCTTGAACGCGCACGCGGCTGTTGCTGGCGTCGCCAGTGACGACGACGCGGTACTGCTCGGCTTTGGTTTCGGTTTTGCCCGAGCCAAACCAGCCAGAGAAAAAGCCCTTGCTGTCTTTCTTGATCTCTACTTCTTGCGCGTAGCGCACAAAGTAGGTGCCGGTGCTGCGATCGCGGTCTTCAACGGTGAAGCCGGTGCGGTCCAGTGCCAAACCCACCCGTCGCCAGCCACGCTCGAACGACTCGGCCATGGTCAAGGCGGGGCCTTGCGCACCACCTACCAAGATAGCCTTAGGCAATGGTGCAGCCTGTGCTGCGGCTTGCGCTGCTTGCTCATTGCTGGCACCCAACCTGAGCATGAGGCGGCGCAAAAACTCGTTTTCCAGCTCCGCGTCGGTGTCACGCGGCTGCCAGCGTGTTTGCTCTTGGGCCGAGCTGGTGTACACCTCAATCATGCCGCGGTGTGAAACGTAAATTTCGGTTTCGCCTTTGTCGTTGCGCTCCATGCGGGTGCGGAACTTGTCCAGCTCGCCGGTGGAGTACAGGCTTTCGAACAGCTTGCCCAAGCTTTCACGGATGAAGTCTTGCGGCAGTTTGGCGCGGTTTTCAGCCCAATCCGTCTCCATGATGCCCAAGGCCTTGTTGTCCGTCTCTAGCAAAAAGCCGTTGTCTTGCCAGAAGTCACGCACCGGGTCCCACAAGTCCTGCGGTGCGCGCTTGACGACCAACCAACGCTGTGCACCTTGGCGTTCAATGCGCACGTCGCCTGCCACGCTGGCCGCGGTGGGTGTACTGGCCGCTGCGGCGGTGCTGCCTTGAAACTCGCTGGCGCGCACGCTGGCACCGGGTGCTTGGTAGCGCGAGTCGCTTTGCAGCTGAGTCAGGTCGGGCGGTACTTCCAATGAACTGCCTTTTTTAGCCGTTTTGTAATCTACCTTGTCGTCTTGCAGCACCGAGCAGCCCGACAGCGCGAGTACGGCCAAGGATGTGGCTACGGCAATGGCGCTGCGGTGAAAAGAGTTGGCAAAGCGTGATGAGTACATGTGTGATGGCTTCCAAATAACGGCGTAAAACGTTGGGTACAGCGGGTCAAATAGTGCTTGGCTGACGCTTGTGGTGGTGCGCGGGCGGTGTGCGAGTGGGCCTGTAGGCGTGGGTGCTGGCGTCAGGCCAGTAAACCGCATGTGCGCAAGGCGGCCTCAACCTCAGCGTGACAGCTTTGGCTCATGGGCGTCATGGGCAGGCGAATGGCTGGGCCAGACAGGCCCAGGCGCGCACTGGCCCATTTCACGGGAATCGGGTTGGCTTCTACAAACATGGCCTTGTGCAGTGGCATCAGCGCCAGCTGCTTGGTCGCGGCCGACTTGGCATCACCTGCCAAGGCAGCCACACACAACTCGTGCATGGCTTTGGGTGCCACGTTGGCAGTGACGGAAATGTTGCCGTGGCCGCCCAACAGCATGAGTGCCACGGCCGTAGGGTCGTCGCC
>JANREF010000159.1:0-26140 GCA_030726195.1 Burkholderiaceae bacterium
GTGGTACCCGTGGACTCTGGCAGCCGCACGCTCAAAGACGCCCTCAACGAGGCCATGCGTGACTGGGTGACCAACGTGGAAAACACCTTCTACATCATCGGCACAGTGGCAGGGCCACACCCCTACCCCATGATGGTGCGCGATTTCCAAAGCGTGATTGGCACCGAATGCTTGGAGCAAATGCCAGCCATGGCCGGACGCCAGCCCGATGCCGTGGTCGCCTGCGTGGGTGGTGGCAGCAATGCCATGGGTATCTTCCACCCCTACATCGCACACACCAACACACGCCTCATTGGCGTAGAGGCCGCGGGTGAAGGCTTAGACAGTGGTCGTCACAGCGCCTCTATCAACCGCGGCAGCCCGGGCGTGTTGCATGGCAACCGCACCTACTTGCTGCAAGACGACATTGGCCAAATCACTGAGACGCACTCCATCAGTGCAGGCTTGGACTACCCCGGCGTGGGTCCAGAGCATGCCTACTTGGCGGACATCAAGCGCGCCGAGTACGTGGGCATTACCGACACCGAGGCGCTGGAGGCGTTTCACTACCTGTGCCGCACCGAAGGCATTATTCCTGCGTTGGAGTCCAGCCATGCCATGGCCTACGCCATGAAAATGGCCAAAACCATGACGCCTGAGCAGATCATTTTGGTCAACTTGTCTGGGCGCGGCGACAAAGACATTGGTACCGTCGCAGACCTGAGCAACGCCGACTTTTACTGCCGCCCCAGCTGTCGCGGCCAAAGCGTCAAAGGTGGCGAGCAAACCGTGGAGTTCAAAGTATGAGCCGCATTCAACACACCATGAGCGCCTTGGCTGCCAAAGGCCAGCGCGCCCTCATCCCATACATCACCGCAGGCTTTCCTCAGCCCGACATCACGCCCAGCCTCATGCACCACATGGTGCAAGGCGGTGCCGACATCATCGAGCTGGGCGTACCTTTTTCCGACCCCATGGCCGATGGGCCTGTCATCCAACAAGCCGGCGAGCAAGCCCTGCGCGACGGCATTGGCATGACCCAGGTGCTGGCCATGGTCAGCAGCTTTAGACAAACCGACGACAGCACACCCGTTGTGCTCATGGGCTACGCCAACCCCATAGAACGCTACGACCTCTCTCACGGCAAAGACGCTTTCGTGCGCGATGCCAAAGCGGCAGGCGTGGACGGCGTGCTGGTGGTGGACTACCCACCTGAGGAGTGCGAAGCATTTGCGGCAGCCCTGCGCGCCCAAGATATGGACCTCATTTTCTTGTTGGCCCCCACGTCCACAGACGCGCGCATGGCGCTGGTTGGCCAACTTGCAACAGGCTACGTGTACTACGTGTCCCTCAAGGGCGTGACGGGTGCAGGCCACCTGGACACCGATGCGGTGGCCCAAATGCTGCCGCGTATTCGCAAACACATCAGCATTCCAGTGGGTGTGGGTTTCGGCATTCGCGATGCAGATACCGCCTGCGCGGTCGGCGCACAGGCCGATGCGGTCGTTATTGGCAGCAAAATCATTCAAATCGCGCAAACGTCGCCTAAAGACGAAGTGGGCACTCACGTACAGGCATTCTTAAGCGGTATAAAAACGGCGCTCAACACCCTAGGGCCGCGCTAAACTAGCGGGTTGGCTGGGTGCGCAGCAATACGCACCCAGCCCCAGAAAAGGGATACATCATGTCTTGGTTAGAAAAACTATTACCGCCGCGCATCAACCCCACCTTGGCTGCCAACCGACGCAGCGTGCCAGAAGGTGTTTGGATCAAATGTGGCCAGTGCGACGCTGTGCTGTACAAGTCCGACTTGGAGAAAAATACCAACGTCTGCCCGCACTGCGACCACCACCACCGCATGGGCGCACGCGCGCGTCTGGACGTGTTTTTGGATGCGGCCGGACGCTATGACATTGCGCAAGAGGTCGAGGCCGTCGATGCGCTCAAGTTCAAAGACAGCCGCAAGTACCCCGAGCGCCTGAAGGAAGCCAAGAAAAACACCGGCGAGACCGACGCCTTGGTGGTGATGGGCGGCACAGTGCTCAGCATGACCGTTGTGGTGGCCGCGTTTGAATTCGACTTCATGGGCGGGAGCATGGGCTCTGTGGTGGGCGAGCGCTTTGTGCGCGGCGTCGAACACGCCATTGAGCAAAAGTGCCCCTTCATTTGCTTCACCGCCACGGGCGGCGCGCGCATGCAGGAAGGCTTGCTGTCCTTGATGCAAATGGCCAAGACCAATGCCGCACTGACGCGTTTGGCCAAAAAAGGTCTGCCGTACATCAGCGTACTGACCGACCCCACCATGGGCGGCGTGAGCGCAGGCTTTGCCTTCATGGGCGATGTGGTGATTGCCGAGCCCAAAGCCTTGATTGGTTTTGCCGGTCCCCGCGTGATTGAGAGCACGGTGCGCGTCAAGTTGCCTGAAGGCTTCCAGCGTGCCGAGTTCTTGCAAGAAAAAGGCGCTGTAGACCTGATTTGCGACCGCCGCGAACTACGACCTACCGTTGCCAACTTATTGGCCATGTTGCAGCGCCAAAGCGCAGACGCAGTGGGCTGAACCCAGCGCGCTGCACGCTGCATAGGCAACATGACCAGGGGCACTGGCGTCGCCTCCCCTGCTCTTTCTTCCTATCCCCGCTTCGCCTTTGCTCCGTGTTAAGGCCTGAGGTCAGACGGGCACGGGTACGAACTCTGGATGTATAGGCGCTGGCTAGCCATCAAGGCAACAACGACATGGCGTGCATGTACTGCGCGTCCACCATCAAGTCATCCCAAGCCACAGCTTGACCAACGGGTAGCAGCTTGAGGCGACGTTGTTCGCTGGCGTCGCTTGCGACCCACTGCTGTTTGAGCAAGGCTTGTGTGAGACCGTCTATCAAGGCGTCAATCGGTGCGCCATCGTCCACCACACATTGGTTGCACAGCAGCACCAAGTCGCAGCCCGCGTTGAGCGCAGCAACCGCTGCAGTGGTCTCATCGACAGCGTGGCCATCGATTTGACGCGCACCGGCCATGCTCAAGTCATCACTGAACACCGCGCCTTGAAAGCCCAACTGACCGCGCAAAATGGTTTGCAACCATTTGGCCGAAAACCCAGCGGGCCGGCTGTCCACCTTGGGGTACACCACGTGTGCGGGCATCACGCTGGTGAGGTTGGCGCTGAGCCAGGCATACGGCATGGCATCGTCGCTCAAAATGGCTTTGAGGCTGCGCTTGTCCACCGGTATGTCGGTGTGCGAGTCGGCGGCGACAAAGCCGTGACCCGGGAAATGCTTGCCGCAGTTGGCCATGCCCGCTTGCAGCAAGCCGTGCATCACGCTTTTGGCCAGCGCGGTGCTCACGCTGGCACTGGGACTGAAGGCGCGGTCACCAATGACCTCGCTGCTGCCGTAATCCAAGTCCAGTATGGGCGCAAACGTGAAGTCCACACCGCACGCACGCAGCTCTGCACCCAGCACGTAGCCGCAAGCGCTGGCCGCGTTCATGGCGCGCAAGGCCGCACCAGGGGCGTCACCACCTTGCACCTTGTCCCACAGCTCCCCCAAGGCACGCATGGCGGGCACATGGGTGAAGCCGTCACGCTTGAAGCGCTGCACCCGCCCGCCTTCGTGGTCTACACAAATCAGCAAATCGGCCCTGACCGCTTTAATGTCCGCGCACAGCTGGGTGAGCGCAGCGCGGTCGGCCCAATTGCGACCAAACAAAATCACACCGCCCACCAGCGGGTGCTGCAAGCGTGGGATATCGGCCGGCTGTAAGGCGGTGCCAGCAACGTCGATGATGAGGGGCGCGTGTGGTGTCATGGTAATTATTTAAAGGGTTTCAACAACGACGTGGCTGGTGGCGTATGCGGACTCGTCACTGACCGAGACATGGGCACGCCAACCCTTGGCGGCAAACCAAGCGGCCAACTCACCGTTGAGCGAAATGAAAGGCTGACCACTGGCGCTGTTGAGTATTTCGCAGCTGCGCCACGTCATGGGCATGCGCATGCCCAGCCCAATGGCTTTACTAAAGGCCTCTTTGGCCGAGAACCGTGTTGCCACGTAGCGCATGCCACGGTCGCCATAGCGTGCTGTGCGCGCTTGCCACACCAGCTGCTCTTGTGGCCCGAGTACCTTGTGGGCAAAGCGCTCACCGTGTTTGGCCAAGGCGCGCTCTATGCGCACCACTTCACAAATATCCACACCCACGCCCACAATCATGGCGCGCGTGAAGCCTGCGCAATACAAGCCAAATAGGTTTTAACGGCCGCGTCGTAGCCCATTTCTAGCGCATCGCCAATCAGCGCATGGCCAATGGATACCTCGGCCACATCGCTCACCTGCTGCAAAAAGTGTGTGAGGTTGAGCGCACTCAAATCGTGGCCCGCATTGACTTGCATACCCGCAGCCACAGCGGCCTTGGCGGCTTCGGTGAACTGCTGCGTGATACGGTCGCGCTCAGGGGTGTCGTAGGCACTGGCGTAGGTTTCGGTGTACAGCTCCACGCGCTGTGCACCCAGCGCTGCGGCTTGCGCCATGGCACTGGGCGTGGGGTCCATAAACAAACTCACTCGCACACCCCAGGCACGCAACTGCTCAATGATGGGGCGCAGCCGCTCGCTGTCTTGCGCGAGCTGCCAGCCGTGGTCAGAGGTGAATTGGTCTGAGCTGTCGGGCACCAAGGTGCACTGTGCCGGGCGCGTGGCCTGCACAAAGCCCATCAAATTGTGGAAAGGGTTGCCCTCGATGTTGTATTCCGCGCTCGGATACGCCTTGAGCAGCTGGGCCAATTCATGCACATCGTCTGCACGAATGTGTCGCTCGTCGGGGCGGGGGTGCACGGTAATGCCCTGCGCGCCGGCCTCCAGGCACAGCGTCGCTGCGCGCGTCACACTGGGCAAACCCAAATGGCGCGTGTTGCGCAGCAAAGCCACCTTATTGACATTGACAGACAACGCCGTATGCAACGTAGACACAGAGGACACCTTGTAAAACTTTCAGCCAGACAGATCGCTATTGTCTACCGAAAACCCAAGGCGGCTGGCGACTGGGGCGCTCAAGCCCCACACCACCCAATCGCCACCGCATCGCCACCGCACCGCGACAGCGCCCAGTCACAGCGCCAAGACCCCCACGGGCGAGGCCACAGCACCCAGGCTTTGGCTGCCCATGGCGTTGACGTCCAGCCACATTTGGCGGGTTTTAAAGACACGCACGCCGCTGTGCGACTGCAGCAGCAAGCGCAGCTGGCCGCGCAGCTTGGCCGACAGGCCGGTACAAGCCGACATGGCTTGCTGCCAAGCCTGCTGTGCGGTGCAGGCCTCATTGCCTTGCACAGCTTGCTGTATGACTTGCCACTGCGCACCACTTAAGGTTTGGCTGCCAGCGTCCATGGCGTGCACAGCCAACAAGCCCATTTCGGGGTGCAGGGTGTACAGCGCTTTGGCCTCCACTGGCGACAAACTGGCACCTTCTACCGCCAAGTCGGGCAGTACGCCCAGCTCGCGCAGCACAAACAACTCAAAACAACGTGCCACCAAAGCCAAGTTAACGGTTTGCCCGTCGCGCGTGGCCAGGGCCTGTATGGCTTGGGCGTAGATGTCGAACAGGGTCGGGTGCGCGTCGTCACGCGCGAGCATGCGCAGCAACAGCTCGTTGAGGTACAGGCCAGTGAGCAAGGCCTCGCCAGTGGGCATCACGTAGCCACCGACCCATTGCGCTGCGCGCAGGGTTCGCACTTCGCTGTCACCGCGCCACGCAATGTTGAGCGCTTGCAAGGGCAGCAAAATCGGGCGGAACTGAGAGGATGGCTTTTTAGCGCCTTTGGCCACCACGGCAATGCGGCCATGGTCGCGGGTCCACACCTCCAGTATCAGGCTGGACTCGCTCCAGTCGTAGCGGTGCAGCACGAAGGCGCTTTGGTCTTGCACACGGGTAACGGTCGCCATGGCGTGTTGTGCTTGCGGCTAGGGCTTCGATGTAATGAGGCGGACTAGTGAGTGCACACGCTGCTCATTCATAGCCAAACGAGCGCACGCGCGCGTCGTCATCGGCCCAGCCTGAGCGCACCTTGACCCACAACTCCAAGAACACCTTGCCGCCGGTGAGCTTTTCCAGCTCTTGGCGCGCCTCGGTGCCAATGCGCTTGAGCTTTTCGCCTTTCTCGCCAATGACCATGCCTTTGTGCCCGTCGCGCTCCACCACAATGGTGGCGGCAATGCGGCGCAGCTTACCCTCTTCTTCAAACTTATCGATGATGACGGTGGAGGTGTAGGGCAGCTCATCGCCCATGAGGCGGAACAGCTTTTCGCGCACAATTTCGGCGGCCAAGAATCGCTCGCTCTTGTCTGTGAGTTCGTCGGCCGGATACATCCAGTCTTGCTCGGGCAAGTACTTTTCGCAAATGCCAAAAAAGCGCTGCACGTCTTTGGTGGCCTTGGCCGACATGGGCACGTACTCTGCGTAGGTGTGGCGCTCTTGCATGCTTTGCAGCCAAGGTGCGATGTCGCCCCGGCGGTGCACGGTGTCGAGTTTGTTGGCCAGCAAAATGGTGGGGATGTTGGCGGGCAGGTGCGACAGCACTTTGGCATCTTCTAGGCCAAAGCGGTTGGCCTCGACCATGAACACGATCAAATCCACATCGGTGATGGTGCCCAAGACAGTGCGGTTGAGCGAGCGGTTCAGCGCATTGGCGTGACGCGTTTGAAAGCCCGGCGTATCGACAAACACAAACTGCGTTGCACCCAATGTGCGCATGCCCATGATGCGGTGGCGGGTGGTTTGCGCCTTGCCCGACGTGATGCTGACCTTTTGGCCCACCAAGGCGTTGATGAGCGTGGATTTGCCCACATTGGGGCGCCCCACAATTGCGATGGTGCCGCAGCGCTTGGGCCCCAGCGGCTCAGTGGGCGCCTCATCCTTGCCGCTGGCGGTCTTGTGCGAGGCACGCCCGCCGATGGCACCTTGGAGCATGGCTTCCAAGTCGGCATCTACGGCTGGCAAGGCCTGCGCCACGCCATCCGTGGCAGGCTTGTTGGCCTTGGCCGCTTGATTGGCTGTCTTCGCTGCGGTGGCCTTGTTGTTTTTATTGGTTTTATTGGATGGGTTGGTTGGTGTAGTCACGGTCAGTACCTGTTATTTGGTTGTGGACTGCAGTTGTGCCAGCATGTCGCCCGCACCGGCTTGTTCTGCAATACGCCTCGATGTGCCGCTGCCCACTGCAGTCAAGCCCAAGGCTGGTACGGTGCACGACACTTCAAATGTTTGTTGGTGGGCCTCGCCCAGAATACGCTCGACTTTGTAGGTGGGCAGCGCCATTTTTCGGCCTTGCAGCCATTCTTGCAAGGCCGTTTTGGCGTCTTTGCGCATGGCTGCTTTGTCGGCCCCGAGTGGCATATCGGCATACAAACGCTGCACAAACGCCTGCGCAGTCGCAAAGCCAGCGTCTATGTACATGGCGCCAATGATGGCTTCCACCGCGTCGGCCAAAATGGATGGGCGCGAGCGTCCACCACTTTTGTGCTCACCCTCACCCAAATGCAAATAAGGCGCCAGCGACAAGCGCTCGGCCAGCATCACCAAGGTGTCTTGCTTCACCAAGTTGGCCCGCACCCGCGACAAATCGCCTTCGGGCAAATCGCCCAAGCGCTGGTACAGCAAAGCCGATACTGCAAGGTTCAACACCGAGTCGCCCAAAAACTCCAAGCGTTCGTAATGGTCGGCGCTGTATGAGCGGTGTGTGAGGGCTTGGCGCAGCAAGCCCACATTGGCAAAGCTGTGGCCCAGCGCACCTTGGAGCTGGTCCAGCCTCGGCGCGGGCGCTGTAGTGGGTGCGTTGCGTTTACTCAAAACCACCAATGCGTCCAAGGTCAGAGAAGTTCATCCATACAAAGAAGGCACGGCCCACAATGTTGGCCTCGGGCACGAAGCCCCAGTAGCGGGAGTCCAGCGAGTTGTCGCGGTTATCGCCCATCATGAAGTAGTGGCCCGCGGGCACCTTACACACCACACCTTGCGCCGAGTAGTTGCAGTTGTCGCGGCCCTTGAATGGACTGGCACCTGGCACAAAGGCTGGACGGTTGTCGTCGTTCAAAAACCTGAACTGCTTGCCATCCAAATTGGCCTCGAACTGTTTGCTGTAACGCATGTCGTCGCTGTCGAAGAACTCAGGCAGTGGCGTTTGAGCAATGAGCTGGCCGTTGATGCGCAACTGCTTGTTGAGGTAGGACACCTCGTCGCCGGGTATGCCCACGACGCGCTTGATGTAATCGAGGTTGGGCTGCGGTGGGTAGCGAAACACCATCACGTCGCCACGCTGCGGCTCGTGGTTGTCCATCACCTTGGTGTTGAGCACGGGCAGGCGTATGCCGTAGTGAAATTTATTGACCAAAATCAGATCGCCCACCCGCAAGGTTGGCACCATGGAGCCGGATGGAATTTTGAAGGGCTCAAATAAAAATGAGCGCAGCACAAAGACCACCAGCAAGACCGGGAACAAGCCGGCTGTCCAGTCCAGCCACCAGGGCTGCTGCAACAAGGCTTGCGACGCGTCGCTGCTGTCCCAATCGGTATCTACATCTGTAATGCCTTGGGCGGCGAGCTGCGTGCGACGCTGCGCCATGTTGTCGATCAGGCGTTGTGCAGACTCACGGCGCTTGGGCAAGAAGTACAGGCGCTCTCCCACCCAATACACGCCGGTCACGGCTGTGGCCACCAACAGCACCAATGCAAAGTTACCTTGCACCGCACCGGTATACCAAGTGAACGCGTAGACCACAAATGCAGCCAGCAAAACTGCGGTCACGCCCGACATGGCTGTATTGAGTTGGTTCTCGCCCGCCAACGCGGCCTTGTTCGTGCTCATCAGTCTTCCACCCGCAAAATGGCCAAGAACGCCTCTTGCGGCACTTCCACTGACCCGATTTGTTTCATACGCTTCTTACCGGCTTTTTGCTTTTCAAGCAATTTGCGCTTGCGCGATATATCGCCACCGTAGCATTTGGCCAAAACGTTTTTACGCATGGCCTTGACGGTTTCGCGCGCGATGATGTTGCCACCAATCGCGGCCTGAATAGCCACATCAAACATCTGGCGCGAAATGACTTCGCGCATTTTGCCCACCACGGCGCGGCCGCGGTGCTGCGACTGGGAGCGGTGCACAATGATGGCCAAGGCGTCCACCCGCTCGCCGTTGAGCATGATGTCGACTTTGACCACATCTGAGGCCCGGTACTCTTTAAAGTCGTAATCCATGGACGCATAGCCGCGGCTGACCGATTTGAGGCGGTCAAAAAAGTCCAGCACGATCTCACCCAGCGGCAACTCATAGGTGAGCATCACCTGCTTGCCGTGGTACTGCATGTTCATTTGTATGCCGCGCTTTTGGTTGGCCAGCGTCATGACCGCGCCCACATAGTCTTGCGGCATGTACAAGTGCACCGTCACGATGGGCTCGCGGATTTCTTGAATCTTGGCGACCTCTGGCATCTTGGAGGGGTTTTCAACCGTGATCACCTCACCGTCGCCCTTGACCACTTCGTACACCACGCTGGGAGCTGTCGTAATCAAGTCTTGGTCAAATTCGCGTTCTAGACGCTCTTGCACAATTTCCATGTGCAGCAAGCCCAAGAAGCCACAGCGGAAACCAAAGCCCAGCGCTTGTGACACTTCGGGTTCATAGCGCAAAGCAGCATCGTTGAGTTGCAGCTTTTCCAGCGCGTCGCGCAAGGAATCGTATTCACTGGATTCGCTGGGGAACAATCCGGCAAACACTTGCGGCTGCACCTCTTTAAAGCCTGGCAGCGCCTGTGTGGCGGTAAATTCGGCCATGCCTGAGCCGTTGCGCACCACGGTCACGGTGTCACCCACCTTGGCCGAGCGCAGCTCCTTGATGCCCGCAATGATGAATCCAACCTCACCGGCCTTGAGCGACTCACGGCTCACTGGACCCGGTGAGAACACACCGACTTTGTCAGCGTTGTACTGGGTGTCGGTGGCCATGAGCTTGATGCGCTCGCCACGCTTGAGCTCGCCGTCGACCATGCGCACCAGCATGACCACGCCCACGTAGGAGTCGTACCAGCTGTCGATGATCATGGCGCGCACGGCACCGTCAGGGTCGCCCACAGGCGGCGGCACCTTGGCCACCACCATTTCTAAAATCTCATCCACACCCATGCCAGTTTTGGCAGAGCACGGGATGGCGCCAGAGGCGTCGATGCCAATGACCTCTTCAATCTCGAGCTTGGCATTGTCTGGGTCTGCCTGTGGCAAATCCATTTTGTTGAGTACTGGCAGCACCTCCACACCCAAATCCAAAGCGGTGTAGCAATTGGCAACGGTTTGCGCCTCAACACCTTGGCTGGCGTCCACGACCAACAAAGCACCTTCGCACGCCGACAGCGAGCGCGAGACTTCATATGAGAAGTCCACGTGTCCGGGCGTGTCGATGAGGTTGAGGTTGTAAATTTGCCCGTCTTGCGCTTTGTATTGCAGCGAAGCGGTTTGCGCCTTGATGGTGATGCCACGCTCTTTTTCGATGTCCATAGAGTCCAGCACTTGCGCGCTCATCTCTCTGTCTGACAAACCACCGCAGCGTTGAATGATTCGATCGGCCAAGGTGGACTTACCGTGATCGATGTGGGCAATGATGGAGAAATTTCGAATGTGTTTCATCAACAAAAAGGTGATCTACAAGCGCTTAAACACTTGTACGCAATGAATGAAAAAAGGGCGCGTCGTGGTGACGCGCCCTGAACCAATAATCTTTGGCAACTGCGATTGATTGGACATCCATTGTAGGCAAAAACCTCAAAAAACAAGCGTCTCTAGGGATTTGACCCCACAGAAACGCGCTCCAAGCAAACAAGTTATCCACAATTGTATCCACAACTTATCCACAAATTTGGTGCATAAGCTGTGCATGATTATCAAGCTCCGTCGCGGCCACACCACAAGCTTTCACGATATGGATGGGTCGCGCCCAAAACGGCGTTATGCCTGGGCGTCTGTGATCTATTCTAGTTGTTTTAGGTTCTAAAAAAAGCCCGCGCTGTTGAGACGCGGGCTACAAATAAACAACGCTACAGCGTGCAATGGTGCACGGCGGGTGGCCTAAAAGTCGCCCTGCAGTACTGGGGCGACTTTTAGGATAGGACCTTCAGCGACGCAACAGCGCGTACTGCACCCACTGACCGCGGCGGAACAAGACGCTGATCACTGGCTTGTCGGCGGTTTTGGTGAGCACCGCCTTGAGCGCCTTCACGTCAACCACCTTGGTGTCGGCCACAGCCAAGAGCACATCGTCTGGACGCAAGCCTGCGCGCGCCGCAGCGCCTTGCACGTCTTGCACCTTCACACCGCCGTCGAGCTTGAGCTCGCGCTTTTCTTCTGTGGTGAGGTCTAGCACGCTCAGGCCCACGGCCTTGAGCTGCTCACCGGTTTGCGGCTCAGGCGCTGCCTGAGCAACTTCTTGTGGCTCGGGGTCAAACGCGCCCACCTTGATGGTGAGCTTTTTCTCTTTGCCTTGACGCACCACGACCACTGAGGCGCTGCTGTCGGGCTTGGTGTTGCCCACCACACGCGGCAAGTCCAGCGACTTCTCGATGTCGGTGCCGTCAAATCGCACAATCACGTCGCCTGGCTCAATGCCAGCCTTGGCTGCAGGCGAGCCCGCTTCCACACCACCGACCAACGCGCCGCGTGGCTTGCCCAGGCCCAACGCTTCGGCGGTTTCTTTGTCCACCGTGGCAATGCTCACGCCAATGCGTCCACGTGTCACGTAGCCTTGGCTGCGCAGCTGTGACGACACGCTCACGGCCTCGTCAATCGGTATGGCAAACGAGATGCCTTGGAAGCCGCCCGAGCGCGAGTAAATTTGGCTGTTGATGCCCACCACCTCACCACGCATGTTGATGAGCGGGCCGCCGGAGTTACCGGGGTTGATGGCCACGTCGGTTTGAATAAAGGGCAAGTAGTCGCCTGTCTCGCGCGCTTTGGCACTCACAATGCCGGCGGTCACGGTATTTTCCAAGCCGTAAGGCGAGCCAATGGCCATGACCCACTCGCCCACCTTGAGCTGGGCAGGGTTGCCCAAACGCACGGGCACCAAATCGGTGGCTTCGACTTTCACCACGGCCACGTCCGTGCGCTTGTCCGCACCAATGATGGTGGCTTTGAACTCGCGCTGGTCTGGCATGGTGACGATGAGCTCGTCAGCACCGTCCACCACGTGGGCATTGGTCATGATGTAGCCATCCGCACTCAAGACAAAGCCCGAACCAATACCGCGCGGGCGCTGCTGGCCATCACCGGGCGCGTCGTTACCAGGCTCGTTGCCACCAAAGCCTGGCGGCACGGGTATACCGAAGCGGCGGAAAAACTCCAACATCTGCTGGTCTTGCCCGTTAGCGCTTTGCGGCTTGGAATTTTCTAGGGTACGGATATTGACCACAGACGGGCCAACAAGCTCCACGAGCTGCGTAAAGTCCGGCAGACCGGTGACCACGGGCTGCGGTGCAGCCGCTGGCGCGGCCACTTGTACCAGCTGGGCATTGGCGGCGGTGGCTGCGCCCGCTGTGGCTGAGGGGCTCGCGCCATTGGTCAGTGTCCATGCCGCACCCGCGCCCAGCACCGCCACGCTCACGATCACGGCGCTGATGAGGTTGCGACTCACACCTGGCTTGGCAGCAGGTGTTTTTTCATAGTCTTGGTTCACGATATGTCCTTACAAAGTTGTCGGAGCGGCCAACGCGGTTGCGTGTCTAGGCTCACCCACCCTGATGTCTAAGAGTGCAACGCCGCGCAAAGGTTCCGCAACGGCCATTATTGAAACTGCACGCTGGTCAGCAACGCACGCAAGGTGGCCACAGGTGCCTCGCCCACGGCAGTGACCCACATGGGCGGCACAGCCGCACTCACGCTGGAGGTGGCCCCTAACAGCACCGCGCTGGGTTGACGCTGCCCGCGAGCCGACAGCGGCTCCACAAACAGCGACACCGATGCCAGACCGTCTGAAAACAGCCATTGCGCCGGTGCACCGTCTATGAGCTGGCCATTCAAGCGCGGCTTGTTCACCATGCCCGACTCAAAGCCCGCCACAGGTGCGCGCTGCTGCCAACCCAAAGCACCCGCTTCAAACGACTGCGTGTCTTTGCGCATCACCATGTAGTTCTTGGGCACTTGCTGCCAAGCTTGCATTTGGGGGACGTCGATACCACTGGCCACGGCAATGTCGCTGTAGGCGACTTGCTCCAACACGTCGCCGGAGGTGGTGGACACCGTTTGCCACTTGAGCACCAAGCCAGAGTTCACGTCTCGCCAAATGCGGTAGGAGTGCCGCCACGCATCTTTGGCCTGCAACGCCACACCTACCGTGGCCCGCCCTGCCACCCGGGTCGCGCTGAGGGACTGCATCACGTAATGCTGGGCCACGCGCTCGCCCGCACTGCCGCGCACTGCAGGAAACAAACCCAAATCGCTGCGGCGCTCTTGACGCACCACCTTGTTGGCGTGGTCTACACCAAAGACGGTCTCGCCTTTGCGCATGGTGGTGTGGGGCTCGCCACTGAGCAAGTCCACGCGCTCTAAAGCCACGCCGTTGTGGTCGATATGCCAAATCTTGGCAGAGACCATATCCGCACCCGACTGCACCACCATGGTGCCCACAAACGTTTGCTGCTGCGCGGCGCGGTTCACATCCAACAACCAGCCCCGAATGTCGTCTGTTGTCTGAGCGCGAGTTGGCGCGCTCACTGCGGCCAGGGCAAGGGCCAACGCGGCAGCGACGCCTACCGACGCATAGCCGCTGAACACCCCAGCACGCAATCCGTCTTGTGTAGATGCAGATTGTGAACATGCCGCCTGTGGGAGCGCCGCATGCTCACAGCGAAACAGCGACAAGCGGCTCACTGGCCAGTCCCTGTCCATGCAACGTTGCGCACAAAGCCAACCGCACCCGGCCATGCGTTGCTGCTGCCGGCGAAGCGGTGGGCGGCCAACAAGGCATCGAGCTGTGGGTCGCGGATCATGACGCTGCCAACGGGTGTGGCAGAACCAATGCCGCTTGCCGCTTGCTCTATGCCATTGGGCACACCGTAGGCGGTGTTCACGGTGTTGGTGTTGGTGTTGGTGTTGGTATTGATATTGATATTGGTGTTGGCGTTCTCGCCCGCATCGGCGAGCACTGCTGGGGCATCCAGTACCGCAACTTGACCCGCACCGCCGGTCACGCCCGAACTGGGCAACTGCCACCACGCGCCCAAAGCCAGCACCACGGCAGCGGCACTGCCCATGGCCCGCCAATTGAACCAAGCATCGTTGGACGCGGGTTGTTGCAAGGCAGCGGGGACGCCGACGTGTGCTTGGACATCATGTTGTACGACCACACCATAGCTAGCCTGCACAGCACTGAGCACGCGCGCGGTGCGCGACACATCGGCGGCACTGCGTGCATCACCACGCATGACTTGTCCAATGAGACTCATATGCAGCGCAGCCTCAGCTGTTTGCAAGGGCGCATGGTCCAGCTGCTGGCACATGGGCTCGCACAGGCGTGGCTCCAGCGCGTCGTCTAGCCATGCAGACACATGGCTCAAGCTGGGCTCGGCTGGCATGGTGGGGTGCAGGTCGTCTTGATGGTTCATGGGTGTTCAAACGGTGGCGCTTACCAGCGTTTGCCTCCTTGTTTGTCTAGCATAGGCTTGATGCGGGCCGAGATGGCTTCGCGTGCACGGAAAATCCGGGACCGCACCGTTCCTATGGGGCACTCCATAGCCAGCGCAATATCGTCGTAAGTCATACCTTCAATTTCGCGCAATGTGATCGCCTCTCTCAATTCGGCAGGTAAGGCATCCATGGCTTGGTTGATCGCTTGCGCAATTTCTTTGCTGGCCAAGGCAGACTCTGGGGTCTGCTCGTCGACCGCCATGTGTGTTTGTTCCCACGCATCACCAGAAGTTTCATCATCGCCGTCATTTTCTAACGACGAGTGGCTGCGTACCGGGTCTTTGTTGGCCCGCATGACCGCTTTTTTGGCGGAATTCACAGCAATGCGGTACAGCCAGGTGTAGAACTTCGCGTCGCCCCGAAACTGTCCAAGGGCCTTGTACGCTTTGATAAAGGTTTCTTGCGTCACATCCTCACACAGCCCAGGGTCGCGCACCCAGCGGGCCACAAGCCTGGCCACGCGTGCCTCGTACTTGATCACCAACCAGTCGAACGCCCGGTTATCACCAGCAACCGCGCGCTGCACCATGGCAGCATCTGCATCCAGTACAGGCGCGCCAGCTTGGGCATCGGGGGGGTGAGGGGCGGTGGTGAGATCGGGCATGGCAGACCCAGCAATATAGCGCAGCGCTACGGTCGGTTTTTAAACCGGACGTAAAGCCCGGCGCAGCGCGGGCCAGCGCACGGGACTATCGCGCTCAAACAACCACAGCCAGGTGTAGCGGGGCGCATACCAACCCGCCCCACCAACATGCAGCCCAGCAAGGCTACTCCAGCGTTTTAGCGCGTACCAAGGTCGCAGCCACACAGGCGCGGTAGCCTCATCAGCGTTTGCCGACACTGTTGGGCTTTGCGAGCGCTCTGCATGCGCATGGTCAAGACGAACCCTGAGCAGCAGCGCGCCGCCAGCATCCCACACCACCAGAGGCGTCGCCAAAGGCATGGGCTCGCTGTAGCGTTGTGTGTGCAACGCCCAACCCGCTGCGTCTGCAGTGGTGTGCCACACAACATACTGCACGTTGCTGTGGGCGTGGGACATGGGCGTTTGCCGCTGATCGGCACCCGCCCCCGAACGCCCATTCACACCTGCACCGACGGTGCGCCGCAGCAACCAAATCAGCCACAGCGACCACACCACGGCGGCAAGCCACCAGGGCCAGCGCGCGCCGACTGGTGGTTGGCTGGCATAGGCCGCGGCCACCAGCGCCGCCGCTTGCACGCACCACAGCAGGTACAGGGCTTTGGCGCAAAACGAACAACGCCCCACAGGATACGCAACCGGTGGGGCGTGGTGCATCAAAGGACAGGAGCGTTAGGTCAAGCGCTTGAAGACCAACGAGCCATTCGTGCCACCAAAACCAAAGTTGTTTTTGATGGCAGCGTCTATGCGCATGTCACGCGCTGTGTTGGCGCAGTAGTCGAGGTCGCACTCGGGGTCTTGGTTGTCAATATTGATGGTGGGTGGGCTCTTCTGGTGGTACACCGCCAAAGCGGTAAACACACTTTCAATGCCACCAGCACCACCCAACAAATGGCCAGTCATGGACTTGGTTGAATTCAGCACCAAGGCATTCGCGGCATCACCAAAAGCGGCCTTGAATGCGTTGGTCTCGTTCACGTCGCCCAAAGGTGTAGACGTGCCGTGCGCGTTGGCGTACTGGATATCGCTGGGGTTTAAGCCTGCGTTTTTCATAGCGTTGACCATGGCACGGCGTGGGCCGTCCATGTTGGGCGCTGTCATGTGGCCCGCGTCGGCACTCATGCCGTAGCCCGCAAGCTCACAGTAAATCTTTGCACCGCGCGCTTTGGCGTGCTCGTACTCTTCGAGCACCATCACGCCTGCACCCTCGCCCAGCACAAAACCGTCGCGGTCTTTGTCCCAGGGGCGGGATGCTGCTTTAGGGTCATCGTTGCGCGTCGACAAGGCACGCATGGCAGCAAAGCCACCAATGCCCAGAGGTGACACGGTGGACTCTGATCCACCAGCCACCACCACGTCGGCGTCGCCATATTCAATTTTTCTGGCCGCCTCACCAATGCTGTGCAACCCAGTGGTGCACGCGGTGACAACAGCCAAGTTGGGCCCTTTGAAGCCGTGTCGCATCGACACATGACCAGAAATCATGTTGATGATGGACGCAGGCACAAAGAACGGAGAGATGCGTCGAGGTCCGCGATTGACCAATTCACCATGGGTTTCTTCAATCAGTGGCAAGCCACCAATGCCCGACCCGATGATGCAGCCAATGCGGCAAGCCAGATCGTCGTCCAAGTCGTCCCCCTGAGGCAAGCCAGCGTCGACAACAGCTTGTTGCGCGGCGGCGATACCCAGGTGGATGAACCGGTCCATGGACCGGGCTTCCTTGGCTGTGATGTAGGTCTCCAGATCGAAATCTTTGACTTCTCCGGCAATTTTGCAAGCAAACGCAGACGCATCAAACGAGGTGATGGTGTCTATGCCTGAGCGCCCGGCCAACAAGTTGGACCAAGACTGCTCAACGGTATTGCCTACGGGGCTGACACAGCCTAGGCCGGTAACTACAACACGACGACGACTCATTCCAGCTTAAGCCTTCTGGTTAGCCAGCGCGTAATCGATGGCGTTTTGTACGGTGGTGATCTTCTCTGCATCTTCATCAGGGATTTCGATGCTGAACTCGTCTTCCAGAGCCATCACCAACTCCACGGTATCCAAGGAGTCAGCGCCCAGGTCTGCAACGAAAGACTTCTCGCTGGTGACTTGGCCTTCTTCAACACCTAGTTGTTCGGCAATGATTTTCTTCACACGTGCTTCAATATCACTCATAGTTCCCTCTGAGGGTGGTTACAAACAGGCTGTCATTTTAGCGACCAAACGGTGACTCCCGTCTGACACTCGCCCGACAGTCTTGGGCGGAGTTTCCCTACCGGTATAAACCACTAGAAAAACGGCATGTTACTGGCATTAGTCAGCAAAACACCTTAAATGTGCCTAAACACAATTAACTCATCAGCATGCCACCATTGACATGCAACTCTTGGCCGGTGACGTATGCCGCCATCGGACTGGATAAATAGGCCACGGCATACGCAATATCTGCGGGCTTGCCTAAATGACCCAAAGGAATTTGGTTCAGCAAACCCTGTTGCTGATCGGTAGAAAGGGCTGCGGTCATGTCGGTTTCGATGAAGCCGGGTGCCACACAGTTCACGGTGATGTTGCGCCCGCCCAGCTCGCGGGCCAACGCACGGGTCATACCCGCCACGCCCGCTTTCGCCGCCGCGTAGTTGGCTTGCCCGGCGTTACCCAAAGCGCCCACAACGGAGGTGATGCTCACGATGCGCCCGTAACGCTGCTTCATCATAGGCTTGATTGCAGCCCGACTGACGGTGAACACCGCTTTTAAATTGGTGTCGACCACGGCATCCCAATCGTCGTCCTTCATGCGCATGGCCAAGGTGTCGCGCGTGATGCCCGCGTTGTTCACCAACACATCCAATCGGCCACTGCCAGCAACGATGGCATCAACGGTGGCCTGCACGCCTGCGGCATCGTTCACGTCTAACACCACGCCCTTACAGCCTTGAAAGGCGCTCAGTGCTTGGGTGATTTTGTCGGCGCCTGACTCGGATGTGGCCGTACCCACCACCTGCGCGCCCATGGCCGCTAGGTGTGCTGCAATCGCCGCACCAATACCGCGGGAAGCGCCGGTGACCAAGGCCACTTGACCTGTCAATGGTTGTGCAAAATCAATGGCTTGAGACATTGGGAATTCCGTTAGAGCAAATACAAAAAGAAATCAAATGGTACGCCAGCGCATTAAGCCAGCGCCGCCACAGCCGCGTCTAGCGTTGCAGGGTCGTACACCGCCAAGGCGTTGAGCTCGGGCTCGATGCGCTTGGCCATGCCCGTGAGCACCTTACCAGGGCCACACTCTAAAACAGTTGCCACCCCGTGGGCTTTGAGCTTTTGTACAGACTCAACCCAACGCACAGCGCCAAAGGCTTGGCGCACAAGCGCATCTTTGATGGCTGCAGGCTCAGACACGCTCATCACGTCCACGTTGTTCAGTACGGCAATTTGAGGTGGCAGCAAATCCACATCTTGCAGGCGCTGCGCCAACGCAATGGACGCAGGCTTCATCAAGCTGGAGTGGAATGGAGCAGACACGGGCAGCGGCAGCGCACGCTTGGCACCGGCGGCCTTGATCTCGACCATGGCTTGCTCGACCGCCACTTTGCTGCCTGCAATCACCGTTTGATTCGGGTCATTGAAGTTCACCGCTTCGACCACCTCACCGGACTCGGCGCTGAAGCTGCGCTGCACCACCGAACAAAGTCTCACCACCTCTTGCGACGGCATGCCCAAAATGGCCGCCATAGCACCCTGACCAACCGGTACGGCTTCTTGCATGGCTTGGGCGCGCAGGCGCACCAGCGGCGCGGCTTGTGCCAGCGTCAAGCTGCCAGCGGCAACCAAGGCGGCGTACTCACCCAACGAGTGCCCCGCCAGCCACGCTGGACGTGCACCACCGGCTTGCAACCACGCGCGATAAGCCGCCACGCCTGCAACCAACATCACGGGCTGCGTGTTGGTGGTCAATGACAAAGCCTCTGCCGGGCCGTTGGCAATCAAGGCCGCCAAGTCCTCGCCCAAAGCCTCACTGGCCTCGGCCAAGGTGTCGCGCACAACAGCGTTATCGGCCCACGCGTCCAGCATGCCGACTGACTGAGAGCCCTGACCGGGAAACACAATGGCTAATGAAGAAGGTGTTGTCATGGGTATGTATGTGTGTATGTACGAAGGCTATAGGTGTTGGTGTGTGCAGGAATGTGTAGTTATGTTGAGCTGAAGCAGTATTGGAACGGTATTGAGGCGTTGGCGAGGCCGTTGTTCGGGCGCATCGTGCGCGACTGCGACACAGCCGCTGTGCACCAAGCCGCGCTTGGCACTCAGTAGCTTACATGCGCACCAAGGCTGCACCCCAGGTGAAGCCGCCACCCACACCCTCCATCAGCACGGTTTGACCGGACTTGACCGCACCGCTGCGTACGCCGTGATCCAAGGCCAAAGGAATCGAGGCGGCCGATGTATTGCCGTGTTGGCCTACCGTTACAACCACCCGCTCCAGCGGCATTTTGAGCTTTTTGGCAGTGCTGGTCATGATGCGGATATTGGCTTGGTGCGGCACCAGCCAGTCCACATCGGCCTCGGTCATGTCCGCCTTGGTCAGCACCGCACGTGCAGTTTTCTCCAACACGCCCACTGCAAGCTTGAACACCGCTTGGCCGTCCATCTTCAACAATGGGTCACCCAACACCTGGCCACTGGCCACTGTTCCTGGGGTACACAAAATATCACGGTGTTTGCCATCGGCATGCAAGTCGGTGGCCAAAATGCCTGCGCCACTGCCGTCGTGCTCGCAAGCCTCTAGCAACACCGCACCCGCGCCGTCGCCAAACAACACGCAGGTGGTGCGGTCATTGAAGTCCAGCAAACGAGAGAAAATTTCAGCGCCTACAACCAATGCACGGGTCGCAGCACCGGTTTGAATCATGGCATTGGCCACGCTTACGGCATAAATAAAGCCGCTGCACACCGCTTGCACATCAAATGCCGCCCCGCCTTCTGCACCGGCCTCGTCGCCATCGGCCAAGGCCGCTTGGCTGAGCTTGTGCTGCAGTATGGTGGCCGTCGACGGGAACACCATGTCTGGCGTGGACGTGGCAACAATGATCAAGTCCACGTCGCTGGCGCGCTTGCCTGCGCTGGCCAGTGCACGTCGGCAGGCTTCAAATGCTAGGTCGCTGGCGTTGACGCCTTCATCAACGAAGTGCCGGGCATGAATGCCGGTGCGCTCCACAATCCACTCATCGCTGGACTCCAGGCCTTTGGCTGCGAGTTGGTCCACCATGTCTTGGTTGGTCAGGCGCCTGGGCGGCAAGTAGCTGCCTGTGCCTGCGATGCGTGCAAATAAACTCATGTGCAAATGGTGCCCTAGGGCTTTATGTCGGTTCAGGCGTAGGCACTGCGGACAAGGTATCGACCTCGGCCTTGGGGGCCATGGCCCGCTCTATGCCAGCGCGTACACCTGCGAGTAATTGGTGTTGTGCTGCATCATAAGCTCTGTCCAAAGCATGGCCAAAAGCATAAGCGTCGGCCGAGCCGTGGCTCTTGAACACCAGCCCCTTGAGGCCCAGCAGTGCCGCGCCGTTGTAGCGGCGGTGGTCAACGCGGTTTTTGAACGCGCTGAGCACGGGCAAGGCTACAAGCGCAGCCATTTTGGTCAGCCAATTGCGAGAAAACTCTTGTTTGATAAAGCCCGCAATCATGCTAGCCAAGCCCTCGCTGGCCTTGAGTGCAACGTTGCCGACAAAGCCGTCGCACACCACGATGTCCGTGGTGCCGTGGAATATGTCATTGCCCTCTACATTGCCGTAAAAGTTCAAGTGGCCATGCTCGTGCGCCTCGCGCAGCAACTCGCCGGCGTGCTTGATGACCTCGCTGCCCTTGATCACCTCTTCACCAATGTTGAGCAAACCAACCGTGGGCCGCGCAGGGCCAGTGGTGGCCACAACCAATGCCGAGCCCATGAGTGCGAACTGCAGCAAATGCTCGGCCGAGCAGTCGACGTTGGCACCCAAGTCCAACACCGTGGTCGCGCCACCCGTGGCATTGGGAAGCTGCGTGGCAATGGCTGGGCGGTCTATGCCGTCTAGTGTTTTGAGTACGTATCGCGCAATCGCCATGAGCGCGCCCGTATTGCCTGCGGAAACCGCAGCCATGGCATGACCGTCCTTCACCTGCGTGATGGCGACCCGCATGCTGGAGTCTTTTTTACGTCGCAGCGCAACTTCAATACCGTCGTCCATGGTGACGACTTCGCTGGCCAGCACAAAGCTGCAGCGCGGGTGTTGTGCCAAATCGCCCAAAGCCGATTGGGCCTGTGCGTTACCAACCAACACCAAACGAGCGGTGCTGTGCTGGGCTAAAAATGAGCGGCAAGCAGGGAGGGTACAAGCCACACCTGCATCGCCCCCCATACAGTCCACAGCCAACGTAACCGGCGAAGCCGCAGGCGTTGTGGCGGGCTGTAAAACCTCAGACTGTGTCATGTGAGCGCACAAAACAAAGGCCCGCACAACACTGCACGGGCCTTTGCATAGGCGAACAAATTAAGACTCAGATTTGGTCTTCAACACCTTGCGACCACGGTAAAAACCGGTGGGGCTGATGTGGTGACGCAAGTGCACTTCGCCAGTGGTGGGCTCAATAGCAATGCCTGGGTTTGTCAAGGCATTGTGTGAGCGGTGCATACCGCGCTTTGAAGGAGACTTTTTGTTTTGTTGGACGGCCATGATGGCTCCTAAATATGTACCAGCTGGTGCGACGTTCCCACGTGCATGACTCCAGCCACAGTTTCAACTACAGATTCTTTGGCATTTGATTTCGACACACCGCCCCTTAAGAGCTGCGCACCAAACCCGAAATTATACCCCGACTTCCAAGCACATGGCAATGCACCCAACAGTTAGGCCAACGCCCGCCCCAAGATATCACCCACAGGCAACAGATCTTTGATTTATTGGGGTTTTTTAAGCGCAGCCAATGCAGCAAAGGGGTTTGGCTTTTCTTCTGCGACCTCTGGCTCAGCGGTATAGCCGTCTGGCTGGCAGTCGTCGTGCAGCGGCACAATCGGCATGGCCATGATCAGCTCGTCCTCAACCAAGGCCAGTACATCCAAGCTCAACTCTAGGGCCAAGACGTCTTCCTCAGATTCCTCATCCTCAAAGGCCGCTTGGTCTTCGCTGGCCACAAAGCGCAGGTCCTGAGACACCAGCAGCTGCGTCGACACAGGTGTCAAACAGCGCTGGCACATCAGAGGCAAGTGGGTGTGCGCCTCAATACGCAGCCACACCTGCTTGCCCAATGCCTCGCTCGCGCCCAAAGACGCGTCACGCTCTTGCGCCTTGAGGGCCACGTGCACCTGCGCATCGCCCACATCGGCTACAGCCTCATCGACCAAACGAGTGAAAAGCGCCAGCGGCACGTCGCGCTCATCCACGCGCCCTTGCGCAGCCCAAACGGCCATGTTGACAGCGGACCAATCCGCCACCGAGGCAGGTGCTGTGGAAGACTTGGACGAACCGGACGAAGCAGACAGGTTGTTGGGGGGCGTAGACGAGGAAGGCATAAACAAGCAGCAAACAGGTGTTAAACGATGGCGCTTGGGGGGCGCGGTAGCGGGTGACTGGAGTCAGTGGCCATCAGCTGACACTATAGAGGCAGTACGTCGCGGTTAGGTTGCCCTCAGGCAGCCAACGGGCGGCAGACCAGCGGCAGAGCAGCGACAGACAAGCGGTATGCGGGTGAATGCGACTCACGCGCTGCCACACCACAAGACCGATGTGCCAGTGTAAGACAATGAAGGCCTCAGCAGCGGGCAAGCTAGGCACGCCAGCACGCTATTTCAACGATTCAACGCCTATCCACCACACATGAACCGTCCGCTCATCCTTGGCTCCACCTCTGTTTACCGCGCGGAGTTGCTCGCTCGCTTGCGTGTGCCCTTCACCACCGCCCGTCCAGACGTGGACGAAACACCACTAACCGGCGAAGCCCCCAGCACGCTGGCCGCCCGTTTGGCATTGGCCAAAGCGCAGGCTGTAGCCAGCGCCAACCGCAGTGCATTGGTCATTGGCAGCGACCAAGTCGCCGACCTGAACGGCCAGCCACTGGGCAAGCCAGGCGGATTCGAGCGCGCCGTCGCGCAACTCACAGCCATGAGTGGGCAGCTGGTCGTGTTTCACACTGCGGTGGCACTGGTGTGTGTGGACAGCGGCTTTTGCCAACAAGACACCGCTGTGGTGGGCGTGCGGTTTCGAGAACTCACACGGGATGAAATTGAGCGCTACGTGCGCGCCGAAGAGCCCTATGACTGCGCAGGCAGCGCCAAGAGCGAAGGCTTGGGCGTAAGCCTGTTGGCCAGCATGGACAACGACGACCCCACGGCTCTGATTGGCTTGCCACTCATCAAAACCTGTAATTTGCTGCGTGCCGCCGGCGTGATGGTGCCATGAACATGAACATGAACGACACCAACACCAACAAACCCGCCACCATGGGCCGCCTGCTGGTCATACCCACGCCGCTGGACTTTGGCTGCGCACCAGAGCTGATCGCGCCCATTGCGCAAGTACTGCCCGAACACACCATTGCAGCGGCCGCAGCCACCACCCACTGGATCAGCGAAAACGCCAAGTCAACGCGCGCGTTTTTAAGCCGCGTTCATGCCCACACGCCACTGGCTTGCGCCATGCAAGACATGCACATACAAGTGCTGCCGCGCGACGCACACAAAAGCGGCGACCACCAAGTCAGCGCCTTAGACACGCAGGCCAAAGCTTGGCTGGCACCGGCTTTGCAAGGCTTTGATGTCGCGCTGGTGAGCGAAGCGGGTATGCCCGCCATTGCAGACCCCGGCTCGTCCGTGGTGCGGGCTGCACATGCCATGGGCTTAGCCGTGGTGCCGCTGAGCGGGCCCGTGTCGCTGATGCTGGCGCTGGCGGCCAGCGGCTTGAACGGGCAGCAGTTTGCGTTTGTGGGCTACTTGAAAAAAGGCGCGGAGCTGAGCGCACACATCAAGTCTTTAGAGGCGACGGCACTCAAAACGGGGCAAACCCAAATCTGCATTGAAACGCCCTACCGCAACGCCCAGTTGCTGCAAGCACTCATCACCACCTTGTCACCCAACACCCGCTTGGCAGTTGCCTGTGGCTTGGCGGTTGACGCGCAAGTGATCAGCCAAACGGTTGCCCAGTGGCGCGACAAAGCCAAGCAAGGCTTGCCCAGCTTTGACTTGCCTGCGGTGTTTTTGTGGGGCGCTTAGCCTTGGTGGCGCAGCGCGGGAAATAGGATCACGTCGCGGATGCTGGCGCTGTCGGTCAACAGCATCATCAAGCGGTCAATGCCCACGCCACACCCCCCCGCTGGTGGCATGCCGTACTCCAAGGCGCGCACGAAGTCATGGTCAAAAAACATGGCCTCATCATCGCCACTGTCTTTGGCTGCGACTTGCGCATGAAAGCGCGCAGCTTGGTCTTCTGCATCGTTGAGCTCAGAAAACCCGTTGCCGAATTCGCGACCGGTGATGTAGAGTTCAAAGCGCTCGGTCACGTCGGGGCGCTCGTCGCTGGCACGCGCCAATGGTGATATTTCAACTGGGTGCTCACAAATGAATGTGGGCTGCCACAGCTTTTCTTCCACCAATTCTTCAAAGTACATCACCTGCAAGCCCGCCAGCGACTTGCCCGCTGTTTTGTCTGCGCCCAAGCCAAGTTTGGCCAATGCCTGCGTCAGCCAAGCGGCATCGTCGGCGTGTGCACCCGCATCGGTGTGGGTATCAATGGCTTCACGAATGGTCATGCGCGCAAAGGGTGCGCTCAAGTCCACATCTTTGCCACCGTAAGTCAGTTGCAACGTACCCACGGCTTGCTGGGCGGCGTCGCGAATGAGCGCCTCGGTAAAGTCCATCAAATCTTGGTAATTCCAGTAGGCCGCGTAGAACTCCATCATGGTGAACTCGGGGTTGTGTCGAACGGACACACCTTCGTTGCGGAAACTGCGGTTGATTTCAAACACGCGCTCAAAGCCGCCGACCAACAAACGCTTCAAGTACAGCTCGGGCGCAATGCGCAGGAACATCTCTTGATCTAGAGCGTTGTGGTGCGTGGTGAATGGCTTGGCATTGGCACCGCCTGGGATGGGGTGCAGCATGGGTGTTTCCACCTCCATAAAGCCGTGGTTGACCATGAATTGGCGCATGCCGCTCACAGCCTTGGAGCGCGCGGCAAAACGCGTACGCGCCGCATCGTCGGTGATCAGGTCGACATAGCGCTGGCGGTACTTGATTTCTTGATCGGCCACGCCGTGGAACTTGTCTGGCAAGGGGCGCAAGCTCTTGGTGAGCAAACGCACATGGTCCGCGTGAATGGTGAGCTCGCCTGTGCGCGTTTTAAACAGCACACCCTCGGCTGCCACGATATCGCCCAAGTCCCAATGCTTGAAGGCTTGGTGCAAGGCTTCGCCCACGCTGTCGTTGTTCACGTAAATCTGAATGCGCCCACCAGCGCTGCCCAGCGAGCCGTCTTGCAAGGTGGCAAAGCTGGCCTTGCCCATGACACGCTTGAGCATCATGCGCCCCGCCACGCTGGCGCGCTGGTTCATGGGCTCTAAGGCCTCTTTGCTGTGTGCGCCGAATGTATCGGCCAAGGTCTGTGCGCGGTCGGCTGGCTTGAAGTCATTGGGAAAGGCCACACCAGCGCCACCGGCACAAGCTTGGCGGATGTGAGCGAGCTTGTCGCGACGCTCCGCAATGAGTTGGTTTTCGTCAACCGCTGGGGCGGCTTGTGGGTCTGGCGCGTTGGACATGTGTGTGCAGTCAAGAAAAGGGGCAGCAAAATGCGCTGCAGCC
>JANREF010000159.1:26240-30169 GCA_030726195.1 Burkholderiaceae bacterium
ACGTAGCCACGGTCGGCGGCCAACAAAGCCAGACGCGCGTTTTGCTCAACCAACAAGACGGTCACGCCTTTGGCGGATACATCGCGCACCACTTCAAAAATCTTCTCCACCATGATGGGGGACAGGCCCATGGAGGGCTCGTCCAGTAACAGCACTTTGGGACGGCTCATGAGCGCACGCGCCATGGCCAGCATCTGCTGCTCGCCACCGCTCATGGTGCCCGCGAGCTGGTCGCGGCGCTCGAACAGGCGGGGGAACAACTCGTACATGCGCTCAACATCTTTGGCAATTTCTGCCGTGTCGTTGCGCACATGTGCGCCCATTTGCAAGTTCTCTGCAATGCTCATGCGGGTGAACACGCCGCGGCCTTCGGGCACCATGGCCAGGCCTTGCTTGACCAAGTCCCACGCGCCTTGGCCCTTGATGTCGCGGCCCATGTACTCGATGTTGCCGGCAACCGGCTTGAGCAAGCCAGTGATGGCTTTCATGGTGGTGGTCTTACCGGCACCGTTGGAGCCAATCAGGGTGACCAACTCGCCGTCGTGCACCTCAATGTCTACGCCTTTCACCGCTTGAATGCCGCCGTAGGCCACTTTCAAATCGGTTACTTTCAATAAAGTTTTTGTCATAGTTTTGTCCTGTGCTGTTTCGTTGGGGCGGGCTTAGTGGCCACCGCCCAAGTAGGCTTCGATCACAGCGGGGTCTTTTTGCACCACAGACGGCACACCTTGCGCAATCACTTTGCCGTAGTCCAACACAGTCACTTGGTCACACAAACCCATGACCAACTTCACATCGTGCTCGATGAGCAAAATGGTGCGCTGGTCGTTGCGAATGCGGTCAATGAGTTCGCGCAACTGCACTTTTTCGGTCGCGTTCATGCCAGCAGCTGGCTCGTCCAGCGCAATCAGCTGGGGGTCGGTCGCCAAAGCGCGTGCAATTTCCAGGCGGCGTTGGTCGCCGTAGCTCAGGGTGCGGGCTTTGTAGTCGGCGTAGTGGCCAATGCCCACATACTCCAGCAACTCTTGCGCACGTTCGGCAATTTCTTTTTCTTCTTTGCAAAACGCCTTGGTTTTAAAAATCGCGCCCAACAAGTTGGAATGGGTGCGCACGTGGCGCCCCACCATAACGTTTTCAACCGCGGTCATTTCTGCAAACAAACGAATGTTTTGGAAGGTACGCGCAATACCGGCCTTGGCCACTTCGTGCACGGCTGTGGGCGTGTAGGCCTTGCCAGCGAGCTCAAAGCTGCCGCTGTCTGGCGTGTACAAGCCGGTGAGCACGTTGAAGAACGTGGTTTTGCCAGCGCCGTTGGGGCCAATCAAACCATAGACTTGGCCGCGGTGAATTTCGATACCCACGTCGCTTAGCGCTTGCAATCCGCCGAAACGCTTGGATACATCGGCTACTTTAAGAACAATATCACTCATGTTTGTCTAGTCCTTACTTAACCAATGTTTTGCCGTGCTCTGGGCGGGGCCACAGACCACGAGGGCGAATCAGCATGATGACGATCATGGCCAGTGCAATCAGCAGCTGGCGCAAGATCTCTGGCGCCAAACGGCCATCGGTCAGTTGTGTCAATGGGCCTGCTGCGTGACGCAGCACTTCTGGCAAACCAGCCAGCAAAATAGCACCCAAGACCACACCGGGAATGTGTCCCAAGCCACCCAACACCACCATGGCCACAATCATGATGGACTCCATCAGTGAGAACGACTCGGGCGAGACAAAGCCTTGAAAGGCCGAGAACATCACGCCAGACACACCGCCAAACGATGCGCCCATACCAAAGGCCATCAGCTTCAGGTTGCGGGTGTTCAGGCCCATGGCCTTGGCTGCAATTTCGTCTTCACGAATGGCCATCCATGCGCGGCCAATGCGTGAGTTTTCGATGCGGTAGCAAATGAAAATCGTGCACACCACCAAGAACAAGAACAGGTAGTAGTACAACGACACGGACTCAATGCGGATAAAGCCCAAATCCAAGGGGCGACCGAAGTCGATACCAAACAACTTCACCGAGTCAATTTGCATCAAGCCCTTGGGGCCATTGGTGATGTTCATTGGGCGGTCGAGGTTGAGCAAGAAGATACGGATGATCTCGCCAAAGCCCAAGGTCACGATGGCCAAGTAGTCGCCACGCAGCTTGAGCGTTGGCGCCCCCAGCAGCATGCCCACTATGCCGGCAATGAAGGCCGCCACCGCTATCACCAGCCAAATGCTGTAGTGCACGCCGCCCGGAAAGGTCTGCGCAATGATGGCGAAATGATCGGCCAAGTGGGGTGACGCCAACAAGCCATAGACATAAGCGCCCACAGCGAAGAACGCCACATAGCCCAAGTCCAGCAAGCCGGCGTAGCCCACGACGATGTTCAGGCCCAAGGCCAACATGATGTACAGCAACACCATATCGATGATGCGCACCCATGAGTTGCCAAAAGGTTGAAGTAGAAACGGTGCCACCATCAGCAGCACAGCTGCCAATAGGAACACAATCATTTTGTTGCGTTTGGATGTAAACATCTGGTTCTCTCCTGCCTTAACTTAGGCGTTTAGGCTCGATCAGCCACGCGTTCACCCAACAAGCCTGATGGGCGCAAGGTCAGCACGAAAATAAGTACCACGAAGGCGAAAATGTCTGAGTACTGGCTGCCCAGCACACCGCCGGTGAGTGCGCCCAAGTAGCCCGCACCAATCGACTCAATCAAACCCAGCGCCAAGCCCCCGACCACAGCGCCGGCTAGGTTGCCGATGCCACCAAACACAGCAGCGGTAAACGCCTTCAAACCGGGCATGAAACCCATGAAGTGTTGGACAGTGCCGTAGTTCAGCGCCCACATGATGCCGGCCAAGGCCGCCAACACCGCGCCAATGATGAAGGTGAGCGAAATCACGGAGTCGGGCTTGATGCCCATGAGACCCGCTACGTTGGGGTTCTCGGCGGTTGCGCGCATGGCGCGACCCATTTTGGTTTTGTTCACCAAGTACAGCAAACCCGCCAAGGTGATAGCTGTCGCCGCCAAAATAAAGATCTGCGTCACGGAAATCACAGCGCCGCCAATTTCGATAGGCTCGCGCGGCAACACCGCTGGGAATGGTTTGGGGTTGGGTTTCCAAATGATCATGGCCAGGGTCTGCAGCAACAGCGACATACCAATAGCGGTGATCAGCGGCGCCAATCGAGGCGAATTGCGCAGCGGCCTGTAGGCCACTTTCTCGATGGTGAAGTTGAGCACCGCACACACGACAAACGCAATCAACATGGCCAACATCAAAATGAGCCAGCCCGATGCACCAGGCATTGCCTCTTGCATCAGCGTGATCACTGTCCAACTGGTCATGGCACCCACCATGAGCACCTCACCGTGGGCGAAGTTGATCAGGCCAATAATGCCGTACACCATGGTGTAACCCAAGGCCACCAAGGCGTACATACTGCCTAAAACCAGACCATTGATGATCTGCTGCAGGAAGATATCCATAAAAATTTTCTCCGTGATTCGGTACCTGTTCGTCAACACGTGCGGGGGCACGCACAGCCGAACAGTGCTCCATGCGTGCAAGGGGGCCCACACACTATCAGAGCAAGACGCGGGATTGTATCCACCTGAGGGCAGCCCACGTGCAGCGCCTCAGGGATAAACACCGGGGGTTAACCCCTATGCCTCATGAAAAATCAGCTGCAATTAAGTCTATTACCGTTGTATTAGTAACGCTAATATACACCGGGGCGTGCGGGACGCCAGTGAGCGCCTTTATGTCGCCGCCTTCACATGACCGCCTTCATCTACCCGACAGCACCTACCCGCCTTGACTTGCCCGGCTTTACTTACCCGCCTCCTCATCCCACTGGCGCAGCGTTTGTAGCTTCTCGGCAATTTTGACCTCCAGCCCCCTGGGCACAGGCTGGTACCAGCCCGGAGCGT
>JANREF010000160.1 GCA_030726195.1 Burkholderiaceae bacterium
TAGACAGCAAAGCGTTTTCTTTGATGGACTCGTAAATGCCGTCCAAGTCGTCGGGTACTGTGGTGAGGTAGCACGATGACAGCTGGCTGCGCAAGGTGCCGCTGTTGAACAGCGTTGGTGTGCTGGACATGAAGTCAAAGCTGGAAAGCACTTCGTAGAACTCAATCGCACGGGCTTCGCGGTTGACTTCGTTCAAGCTCAAGCCCATGGCAACGCGCATGAAAAACGCTTGTGGCAACTCAATGCGCTGCTTGCGTACGTGCAGGAAGTAGCGGTCGTACAGCGTTTGCAGGCCCAAGTAGTCAAACTGCATGTCGCGCTGTGGCTTGAGGGCTTTGCCCAACAGCTCTAAGTCGAATTGGCCCAGGCGCTCGTCTAGCAAGTCGGCCTTGATACCTTTTTTGATGAAGCCAGGGAAGTAGTCGGCGTATGCAGCGCTCAGCTCGGTTTGTGTGACCGGTTGGCCCAACACCTCTTTGGCAATGGTTTGCAGCAGCAAACGCGCTGTGGCGTAGGTGTAGTCGGGGTCTTTTTCGATCAGGGTACGTGCAGCCAGGATGGAGGCTTTTTGCACTTCGTCCAGTGGTACGCCGTCGTACAGGTTGCGCACGGTTTCGTTGAAGATGGGCTCTGGCTTCACGTCTGCACTCAGGCCTTCGCATGCAGCTTGAATGTTGTGGCGCAGCTGGTCCATGTCCAAAGGCATGCGCTGACCGTTGTCGGTCACGTGCAAGCGCTCGGCTTCTGGTGCTTGCTCGACTTGCTCTTTGGAGCTGGCGCGCTCTTGTGTGCGGCGCTCGCGGTACAGCACGTAGGCACGCGCAACTTCGTGGTGGCCACCACGCATGAGACCGAGTTCAACTTGGTCTTGGATGTCTTCAATGTGGAAGGTGCCGCCTGCTGGGCGTGAGCGCAACAACGCCTTGACAACGCCTTGGGTGAGCTCGTCCACGGTTTCGCGCACGCTGGCAGATGCCGCGCCTTGCGTGCCGTGCACGGCCAAAAACGCCTTCATCATGGCCACAGCCACTTTGTTGGGCATGAACGGCACCACTGCGCCGTTGCGGCGGATGATCTGGTAGTGGCTAAACGCGCTGGCGTCGTTTAGGCGTGGCACGGCGGTGTCGTCGAATGACGAGGACTGCTGCTTGGCGGCTGGCGCAATCGCTGTATCTGTTTGCATGTTGTATCTCTTAGTTGGTGTTCAAAACGGCTTGCTTGCTGAGCGCTGGCTTGTGGCTTAGCGGCGTATCAGCGGGAATTGCACCCAATGCTCACTTTTTTCTGGCGGCAGAGTGACACTATAGCTAGTGTTTGTTGTCGGTTCAAGACACTAGGGGTAGTGTTTCCAAGTATTTTTTTGTCAAGTAGTAAATGGACTACTTTTGATGACAGATGCGTTACTCGTTACGCTTGGGACGGCCAGCTCAGGCCAGGGGCGAGGGCCTCCAGGCCCCCTATGAGACGAGACCAATCAAAGCCCGCGCCAGGGTCTTGTTTGCGCCCGGGAGCGATGTGCTCGTGACCCGCAAAGCCCTCAATACTTGGAAGGGCTTTCAGCAACTGCGCACTCAATTGCACCAGCGCGTCGTACTGCGGCTCTTCAAAGTGCGAGCCCTCCAACCCCTCCAGCTCTATGCCTATAGAGAAGTCGTTGCAGTTGTCCGTGCCATGCCAGTTGGACTGACCCGCGTGCCAGGCCCTGTCCCAGATTGACACGAATTGCGTGACGCGGCCAGTCCTGTCAATCACGAAGTGACTGGAGACGGTCGCACCACGAATGGTTTGAAAGTAGGGGTGTGCGTCCCAATCGAGGGTGTTGGTGAACAACTGCTCTATGCAGCCGTTGCCAAACTCGCCAGGGGGCAGGCTGATGGAGTGCAACACCACCAAGCGCAGCGCAGCCCCTTGCGGTCGCGGCCCATGGTTAGGCGAGGGGCAGCGGTGTGCGCCGCGCAGCCAGCCGTTATCCCAGCCGTTATGCCAGCCTTGGTGGCTGGCGTTGCCCGTGCCGTCTTGCCAGTCTGCGCCCGTGGCTGGGTGCGGTTGTGCGCTAGGGCTAGAGCTAGAGCTTGGCACGGTCGCCACTCAATTGGCAGTGCGCGTGGCTGCAGTACACGCCCAGTTCACCCTTGATCATTTCGCGCGCATCCGTGTGTGTGCCGCAGTGGCTACACGCCACAATCGGCAAGGTCAGCGGGGTGGCCTTGCGTTTGGACTGGGGTGGTTTGGGTACGGCGGGTCTGTGGTCGCGTCGCCACAGCCATATTCCCATCAGCACCACAGCAAACAGCAACAATAGTTTCAACATAATCAGCGGTCGTTCAATGGCTGGCCACCGGTTGATGGCCGTGGGGTGTGGGCTAGGCCGCGCGGGCCAGCAACACTTCTAATACAAAGCGTGAGCCTACATAGCCCATCAGCAGCAGGCCTGCACCCACATACAGAGTGCGCGCGGCGGTTTTACCACGCCAGCCCAAGCGCCAGCGCCCGATCAGCAGCACGGCCAAGGTGAGCCAAGACAACACCGAGAAGATGGTTTTGTGGTCCCAGCGAAACCGCACGCCGTAGAGCATGTCCGTAAATCCAAGGCCCACGATCAGCGTGGCGGTGAGCAACACAAAGCCAGCGCCTACAAATTGAAACATCAGCCGCTCTAGGCCCAGCAGGGGAATATGGTCTTCGTGCGCCTCGGCATGGCGGATGGCCAGCTCGGTGCGCTTGACCAACCAAGCGTGGAACACGGCCACTGCAATGAGGCCGTAAGAGGCCAGGCCCAAGGCCCAATGAATGGGCAGCCATACCGAGCTGGCAGCGGGATGCACGCTGCCGGGAAATACCACAGCCAAGCCCACGGCTGCAGCGCCAAAGCCGGCCAGCACCCAGCGCGCGCGCAGTTTGGGCTGAAGTTGAGTTTCTATGCCGTAGATGGTGGAGACCAGCCATGCGGTGATGCTGATGGCCACCGCAAAACCGAAGTGGTTGGGGTAGCACCACCAATAAGCCACCAGAGCCAAGCCGTGCAATGCCCATGTGGCCGCGAATAGCAGCTGTGCCAAGCGCTGCCCCAAACGCTGATGGCCCAAGGCAACGACCAAGTAGCCCGCTGCCGCAGCGATAGACGATGCAAAGAATAAGGGGCTGCCCGGTAGAATCATGACAACAGTTTAACGCCGCAGCGCACGATGTGCGGCAGACACCATGCACTTGTGGCCTCGCCCATGGGTGACTTTTTACGCACAGAGATATCAGCCATGGCCTCCGCCCTATCCGACCGCCTATCGCGCATTGTTAAAACCATGCGTGGCCAAGCCCGCATCACCGAAAGCAACGTCTCAGATATGTTGCGCGAAGTGCGCATGGCCTTGCTCGAGGCAGACGTGGCCTTGCCCGTGGTGCGCGACTTCATTGCCCAGGTCAAGGAAAAGGCCTTGGGCGAGACGGTGGTGGGTTCACTCACGCCCGGCCAGGCGTTGGTGGGCGTGGTGAACAAAGAGTTGGTGGCCCTCATGGCTGGCGGCGATGGGGTGTCGGGCAAGCTCAATTTGGCTGCCCAGCCGCCCGCTGTGGTGTTGATGGCCGGTTTGCAAGGTGCGGGTAAAACCACCACCACGGCCAAGTTGGCCAGCCATTTGGTGCACAAGCAAAAGAAAAAAGTGCTCACTGTTAGTGGCGACGTCTACCGACCCGCGGCGATTGAACAGCTTAAAACTGTGACGGCTCAAGCCGGTGCCGAATGGTTCCCGAGCTCGGCTGACCAAAAGCCTGTGGACATTGCCGTGGCGGCGCTGGATTACGCGCGCAAGCATTACTTCGACGTGTTGCTGGTGGATACGGCCGGTCGCTTGGCGATTGATGAGCTGTTGATGCAGGAGATCAAGAGCCTGCACGCCACGCTCAATCCAATTGAAACCTTGTTTGTGGTGGATGCCATGCAAGGTCAAGACGCTGTGAACACGGCCAAGGCCTTTAAAGATGCCTTGCCGCTCACGGGTATTGTGCTGACCAAAACCGATGGTGATTCACGCGGCGGTGCGGCCTTGTCGGTGCGCCACGTCACGGGCGTGCCCATCAAGTTTGCCGGTACCAGCGAAAAAATCGACGGCCTTGAGGTGTTTGATGCCGAGCGCCACGCCCAGCGTGTGTTGGGCATGGGCGATATTGTGGCCTTGGTCGAGCAAGTCACGGCTGGCGTGGACATGGACGCGGCGCAAAAGCTCGCCAGCAAAGTCAAAAGCGGCGCCGGCTTTGACCTGCACGATTTCTTAGACCAGCTGCGCCAAATGAAAAGTATGGGCGGTTTGTCCAGCCTCATGGACAAGCTGCCCGGTCAGATGGCGGCCAAGGCCGGTGAGATGGACATGGACAAGGTTGAGCGCGACTTGCGCCGCAAAGAAGGCATTGTGTGCAGCATGACCCATAAAGAGCGCAGCAAGCCCGAGTTGATCAAGGCCACTCGCAAACGCCGCATTGCTGCAGGCGCTGGCGTGCAGGTTCAGGATGTGAACCGCTTGCTCAAAGAGTTTGAGCAAATGCAAGGCATGATGAAAAAAATGAAGGGTGGCGGCATGATGAAAATGATGAAGCGCATGGGCGGTATGCGCGGCGGCATGCCAGGTATGGGCTAACACCTGTGCGCAGCCTCTGTTGAGGTGCTGCGCACTTGCTGTGAATTATTTCAACACCAATTCGCCGCGCAACGAGTGCGGCAGTGCTTGGGTGATGTTCACGTCCAACATCAAACCTTTGAGGCGCTCTGGGTTGGGGCCTGCAGGGAAGTTCACAATCCGGTTGCACTCGGTGCGGCCCATCCACTCGCTGGCGTCTTTGCGCGAAGGGCCCTCTACCAAAATGCGCTGCACGGTGTGCTCGCGCGAGGCGCTGATGGCGCGCACATTGTCCTCAATCGTGGCTTGCAAATGCTGCAAGCGCTTGAGCTTGACGTCGTGGGGTGTCTCGTCGGGCAGGTTGGCCGCTGGTGTGCCCGGCCTTGGGCTGTAAATGAAGCTGAAACTGGTGTCAAAGCCCACATCAGTGATGAGCTTCATGAGCTTGTCGAAGTCGTCTTGCGTTTCACCGGGGAAGCCCACGATGAAGTCTGAACTCATGGCAATGTCCGGGCGAATGGCGCGCAGCTTGCGAACCGTGCTCTTGAATTCCAGCGCGGTGTAACCCCGTTTCATGGCCGCCAAGATGCGGTCGCTGCCGTGCTGCACGGGCAGGTGCAAATGGTTGACCAGTTGGGGTACGCGCTCGTATACATCGATTAGGCGCTGGGTGAACTCTTTGGGGTGGCTGGTGGTGAAGCGTATACGCTGCACGCCAGGCAGGGCGGCCACGTACTCGATGAGCAAGGCAAAGTCGGCGATGTCAGCGGTGTCGCCCATCACGCCGCGGTAGGCGTTGACGTTTTGGCCCAGCAAGGTGATTTCTTTCACGCCTTGCTCGGTCAAGGCGGCGACCTCGGCCAGCACGTCGTCGAAGGGGCGCGATACCTCTTCGCCGCGCGTGTAGGGCACCACGCAGTAGCTGCAGTACTTGGAGCAGCCTTCCATGATGGAGACGAAGGCGCTGGCCCCGTCGACCTTGGCGGGTGGCAGGTGGTCAAACTTTTCGATTTCTGGAAAGCTGATATCCACCTGTGGCTTGTTCAGGCGGGCGCGCTCGTTGAGCATGTCGGGCAAGCGGTGCAGGGTTTGCGGACCAAACACCACGTCGACGAAGGGCGCGCGGGCAATGATGGCTTCGCCTTCTTGGCTGGCCACGCAGCCGCCCACGCCTATGAGCACGCCCTTTTTCTTGAGGAGTTACACGCGGCCAAAGTCGCTGAAGACTTTCTCTTGCGCTTTTTCACGCACCGAGCAGGTGTTGAAC
>JANREF010000161.1 GCA_030726195.1 Burkholderiaceae bacterium
TGGGTGCACGCCGCCAGAGAGGCGACGCCAACCCAGCCTAGCGCTGCGCTGGGTGCCGGCGCGGCGCTGGGTGGCACGCCACCCTTGCGTTAAGACGTCAGTTCAATACCGGTGTTGTCTTTGGTGCACCTGGTTTGCGTGGGGTCGCGCGTGATGACCCATTGCAACAGCGGTGCGCCCGCTTGTGGCGTGACCGACATGGTGATGGTGCAAGCACCGGCGTTGGCCGCACCGTTGATCACGATGTACAGCGACGCGTCATCGCTGCTGCGCGCGAGCGTGGCGGCACCACTGGGTAGGGGCAGTGCGGTGCTGTCGTCATTCAGACCCGCTGTGATGCCCAGCTTTTCAAAGGTGTCACATTGGTCTATGGCGCTGGATTGCTCGACCAAACAGCGCGCGGCCTCGGTTTGCAAGGCTGCCACGCCAGACATGTTGGTGGCCCAGCGCGCGCGCTGCGTGTTGTTTTGGTAGGCGGGTATGGCTACGGCGGCCAGCACGCCGATGACGGCCACCACCACCATGAGCTCTATGAGCGTGAAGCCGCGTTGGCGTTGCAAGCGCTTGCTTAGGTTGGCGGCTGGAGCAAGATGTTGTGTCAGAACTCGCATGTGACCTCCCAGTCTCATTGATCAGTGGACACACAGCATACAACTGGAACTCGGCCATGTCAGTAGGTGCTGCTTTTTCTAGCAACTATTGCTGACAAGCAATGCGGGGGACCAACCCCGGCGGACACGACAGCGGCCGCCATGCGCTGTTGGGCACCCACCTTAGGCAAGGCGCGCACTGTGAAAGTGTGCAAGTGCCGGTGGTGTGTTTGTGGTTGGGCCGCTAGTGCCTGTGCACAGGCGGGTGCTGTGCTGCGGTTCTAGGGATGTGGCTGCGCCGCTGCAACAGCCAGCCCACACCCAACACCATACTGGCACCCAGGGCGCTCAAACCGTGGGTTTGAATGGGGTGTAGCGCGACGGGCAGGCCCTGGACAACGTACTGCCATGCAGTATGCACAACGCCTTCTTGCGCCAGCATTTCGCCGCCAATCCAGCCCAGCAACATGGCGCCAAGCGTCACCAGCATGGGCAAGGACGCCATGGCGCGCAACACCAATTGGCTGCCCCACACAATGATGGGCACGCTGATGAGCAGGCCAATGACGACCAACACGCTGTGATACTGCGTGTGTGCTGTTTGCGCGGCTGCGGCCACGGCCATGACGTTGTCCACACTCATGACCAGATCGGCTACCACAATGGTGCGAACCGCCACCCACAGCTTGTCGCTGGCATCGACTGCACTGTGGTCGTCGCTGCTGTGGGGCAGCATCAGCCGCACGCCAATCCACAGCAGCAGCGCGCCGCCGGCGAGCTTGATGTAGGGCAGCGTCAACAACTCCATGGCAAACAGAATCAGCACCACACGCAGCACAATGGCTGCGCCCGTGCCCCACACGATGCCTTTGAGGCGCTGCGCTGGCGGCAAGTGGCGACAGGCCAGCGCGATGACCACCGCGTTGTCACCGCCCAGCAGCAGATCGAGCAAGGTGATCTCGCCCACGGCCATCCAAAACTCAAAGCTTAGGAATTCAAGCATAGCTGCTCATACACGCCTGCAGGGCATGGCTAGATTGCATGGGTTGATGAGAGGTAGGTGACATCGCAGATGGAGCGGGCGCTGATGTGTCGCAACGAAAGGCAAAGGTAGCGGCAAAAAAAATGGCAACGCGTTGCGGCGTTGCCATTTTGATTGTGACGGTGATGGTGCCTAAGCGCAAACGCTTGAACACCCACCAACGCGCGTGCTTACAGCAAGCCTTTGAGCAACTTGCCCATTTCAGACGGGTTGCGCGTCACGGTGAAGCCACAAGCTTCCATGATGGCGAGCTTGGCTTCGGCGGTGTCGTCACCACCGGAGATCAAGGCACCCGCGTGGCCCATGCGCTTACCGGCTGGTGCGGTTACACCAGCGATAAAGCCCACGATTGGCTTTTTCATGTTGTCTTTGCACCAACGCGCAGCTTCCGCTTCGTCTGGGCCGCCAATTTCGCCAATCATGATGACCGCATCGGTATCAGGATCGTCGTTGAACATGCGCATCACGTCGATGTGCTTCAAACCGTTGATGGGGTCGCCACCAATGCCAACGGCACTGGACTGGCCCAAGCCCAACTCGGTCAACTGGCCCACGGCTTCGTAGGTCAACGTGCCTGAGCGCGAGACCACGCCGATGCGGCCTTTCTTGTGGATGTGGCCAGGCATGATGCCAATCTTGATTTCATCGGGTGTGATGAGACCTGGGCAGTTGGGGCCCAACAGCAGCGTCTTTTTGCCGCCGGCGGCTTCTTTGGCGGCCATGCGGTTGCGCAGCTCCAACATGTCGCGCACTGGAATGCCTTCAGTGATACAGATGGCCAAGTCCAGATCGGCTTCTACGGCTTCCCAAATGGCTGCTGCCGCGCCCGCTGGTGGCACGTAAATCACGGACACTGTAGCGCCGGTGTCGGTGGCCGCGTCTTTAACCGTGCCGTAAATTGGGATGTTAAAGATGGACTCGCCAGCTTTTTTAGGATTCACACCAGCGACAAAACAGTTTTTACCGTTTGCGTACTCTTGGCATTTCTCTGTGTGGAACTGACCCGTTTTACCGGTGATACCTTGGGTGATGACCTTGGTGTCTTTATTAATGAGGATAGACATGCTTATTCCTTATTCGCTTAGGCGGCGTTGACAGCGGCCACAATTTTCTCGGCGGCTTCAGCCATCGAGTCGGCGCTGATGATTGGCAAACCAGAGTCGGCCAACATTTGCTTGCCCAATACCTCGTTGGTGCCCTTCATGCGCACCACCAATGGCACGCTCAGGTTCACCGCCTTACACGCAGTGATCACGCCCGTGGCAATGGTGTCGCAGCGCATGATGCCGCCGAAGATGTTGACCAAAATGGCCTTGACCTTGGGGTTCTTCAACATGATCTTGAAGGCCTCGGTGACCTTTTCTGGGGTCGCGCCGCCGCCCACATCCAAGAAGTTGGCTGGCTCTGCGCCAAACAACTTGATGGTGTCCATGGTGGCCATGGCCAAGCCTGCACCGTTGACCAAGCAGCCAATGTTGCCGTCCAAGCTGATGTAGGCCAAGTCGAACTTAGAGGCTTCCACTTCCGCTGCGTCTTCTTCGTCCAAGTCGCGGTAGGCCACGACTTCGGGGTGGCGGTACAGTGCGTTGGAGTCAAAGTTGAACTTGGCATCCAAGGCCATGACGCCGCCCTTGCTGTCACGGTTCAGTGGGTTGATCTCCACCAATGACGCGTCGGTGTCCATGTAGCACTTGTAGAGCTTTTGGAAAATGTCCACGGCTTGCGCAGTGGAGTCGGCGGGCATGCCGATGGCGTCAGAGATCTTCTTGGCTTGCTCAGCGCCCAAACCGGTCAATGGGTCGATGAACTCGGTGATGATTTTCTCGGGCGTGCTGTGCGCCACTTCCTCGATGTCCATGCCGCCTTCGCTAGAGGCAATGAATGCCACCTGCTGCGTTGCACGGTCGGTCACCAAGGACACGTAGTATTCTTTTTGGATGTCCGCGCCGTCTTCAATGTACAGGCGGCGAACCTTTTGGCCTTCAGGGCCAGTTTGGTGTGTTTTGAGCTGCATGCCCAAAATTTCACCAGCCAAGCGCTTCACGTCGTCTATGGATTTGGCCACCTTCACGCCGCCGCCTTTGCCACGGCCACCGGCGTGGATCTGAGCTTTCACAACCCATACAGGGCCGCCCAGTTTTTGTGCGGCCTCAACAGCCTCCTGCACGGTAAACGCAGCAATACCCCGGGGTGTGGGTACGCCGAACTGACGCAAGATTTCCTTGCCTTGATACTCGTGAATCTTCATGTCAGGACTCTCAAAGTGTTAACGCTACGGCCCCTTCGCAACCCGCCGCGGAAGTAGCTCCACAACCAAGCGCACAAGGGAAAAAACAAACCGGAACTGTATCATGTTGCAACGCACCAAACGTTTCTCTAAACTGACAAGCAAGCCCAGCAAAGCGCGTGCGCACGCCGCATGCGCGCCCAGCGGGCATGGAACCTCACATATAAGTTATGACTGATATTTTCATTGACGGCGAAGCCGGCACCACTGGCTTGCAAATTCGTGACCGATTGCAGCAACTCGCGCACGTCAAGCTGCTCAGCATAGATCCTGACCAACGCAAAAATCCTGTGGCCAAACAGGCCTTGCTGGCGCAAGCCGACGCCGTGGTGCTGTGTTTGCACGACGACGCCGCACGCGAAACCGTGGCCTTGGTGGACGAGCTGGTAGCCAGCGGTGCCCGCGCGCCACGCATTGTGGATGCGTCAACGGCCCACCGCATTGCAGATGGGTGGGTCTACGGCTTTGCCGAGCTGTGCACCGAACAAGCCCAGCGCATCCGCACCGCATCGCGCGTGGCCAACCCCGGCTGTTACGCCACGGGCGCAATCGCCTTGCTGCGCCCGCTGATTGACGCAGGCTTGCTGGCGCGCACAGCGCAGGTGTGTTTGCCAAGCGTGAGCGGCTACAGCGGCGGCGGGCGCGGCATGATTGAAGACTACGAAGCGCAGCGCGCACCCCTGTTCCAGTTGTACGGCTTAGGCTTGCAACACAAGCACTTGCCCGAAATCATGCAGTGGAGCGGCTTGCAAGCCACGCCACTGTTTGTGCCCAGCGTGGGCAACTTTGCACAAGGCATGTTGGTGCAGCTGCCGCTGCACCACAGCCAACTGGCCAAAGGCGCGGGCACGCACGAGCTGCTGGGCGCACTGCAAGCGCACTATGCGGGCGCTGCGTTTGTGCGCGTGATCGACGGCGGCGACACACCAGCCAACCTGGATGCGACCACACTGGCCAACACCAATGACTTGGAGTTGCATGTGTTCGGCAATGCCGCCAACGGGCAAACCCTGTTGGTTGCGCGCTTGGACAATTTAGGCAAAGGCGCCAGTGGCGCTGCGGTGCAAAACCTAGGCCTCATGTTTGGCTGGGACCACTGAGCCACCGCGGCTACCTGTCACGCGCCAGCCGCCAGCCTAGCAGCCCGCGCCTTCATGGGTTTAAACCAGCGCCGCACACCTCAGCCTGCGGGCGCATACCCGGTACGCACTTGTTCCCGCAGCTACAGCGGCACCTCAGCCTGCATGTCACGCCACATGTGCTGCAGCTGTCGCGGGCTTGTTGCCTCTTATTAGTCGTGATGGGTCTTGATGGGTCGTGATTGGCCCTGGGTGTTGTTGCGCTTTTGCTGACGCCGTTAACGCAGCTGGCGTGCTCAGTTGGGCAGCAAGCGCACCTTCACGCTTTTACCTTTGATACGCCCAGCATTGAGCTTGTCACACGCTTGATGCGCCACCGCTTTGTCAACAGCCACGTAAGTTGAAAACTCGCCCAGTGCGATTTTGCCGACCTGCGCTTTGTCAAAACCCGCTTCTCCCGTGAGCGCACCCAAGATGTCGCCAGCTCGAATTTTTTCTTTGCGACCGCCTGCAATTTGCAAGGTTCGCATGGGCGCTTGCAACACGGCATGACCGGTGCTGAGCTGCGTCAGCTGCTGCCACCGCGCGGCACGCCCAGTTTGTTCTTCAATGCGTGCAACGCGCCCCATCTCGGGCATGCTCACCAAACTCAGTGCCTTGCCCGTCGCGCCCGCACGACCGGTGCGGCCCACGCGGTGCACATACACCTCGGGGTCTGGCGTGGTGTCCACGTTGATGACGGCACTCAAATTGGCAATGTCCAAGCCGCGCGCTGCCACATCGGTGGCCACCAGCACCGAGCAGCTCTTGTTGGCGAACTGCACCAATACTTGGTCGCGGTCGCGTTGGTCTAAATC
>JANREF010000162.1:0-1979 GCA_030726195.1 Burkholderiaceae bacterium
GCATGGTCAAGAGCTTGCTGCGTCTGTCTTACTTCTACATGCACGAGAGCTGCGGTCAATGTACGCCTTGCCGCGAAGGCACGGGCTGGCTGTGGCGCATGGTTGAGCGCATTGAAAACGGCCAAGGCCGCGAGAGCGACTTGGAGCAACTCAACCGCGTGGCTGACGGTATCCAAGGGCGCACGATTTGCGCACTGGGTGATGCAGCGGCCATGCCGGTGCGCGCCATGATCAAGCACTTCCGCCACGAATTTGAGCACCACATTGCGCACAAGTCCTGCATGCCAGGTACTGGCGAATAACGCGCCGCAGCAGCAACAGGTCAAACAGGTAATACCCCATGGTAGAAATCGAACTAGACGGTCACAAGGTAGAGGTGCCAGAGGGCAGCATGGTCATGCATGCGGCCGAAAAAGCGGGCACCTATATTCCGCATTTTTGTTACCACAAGAAGCTGTCCATTGCGGCCAACTGCCGCATGTGCTTGGTCGACGTAGAAAAAGCGCCCAAGGCCATGCCCGCGTGCGCCACGCCCGTGTCTGCTGGCATGGTGGTGCGCACCAAGAGCGACAAGGCCATCAAGGCGCAGCAGTCTGTGATGGAGTTTTTGCTCATCAACCACCCCTTGGATTGTCCGATTTGTGACCAAGGCGGCGAGTGCCAGCTGCAAGACTTGGCCGTGGGCTATGGCGGCAGCAGCTCACAGTACGAAGAAGACAAGCGTGTGGTGTTCCACAAAGACGTGGGCCCCCTCATTTCCATGGAAGAGATGAGCCGCTGCATCCATTGCACACGTTGCGTGCGCTTTGGCGAGGAAATCGCTGGCGACATGGAGTTGGGCATGTCCAACCGTGGTGAGCACGCCGAAATCGAGACCTTCTTGGGCGAGACAGTGGACTCGGAGCTGTCGGGCAACATGATCGACATTTGTCCTGTGGGCGCGCTCACCAGCAAGCCCTTCCGCTACAACGCCCGCACCTGGGAGTTGTCACGCCGCAAATCAGTCAGCCCACACGACAGCACAGGTGCGAACCTGATTGTGCAAGTCAAGAATCACAAAGCCATGCGCGTCGTGCCCTTGGAAAACGACGGCGTGAACGAGTGCTGGATTGCCGACCGCGACCGCTTCTCCTACGAGGCGCTCAACAGCGATGAGCGCTTGACCTCGCCTATGCTCAAGCAAGACGGCCAGTGGATGGAAGTCGACTGGACGACCGCGCTGGAGTACGTGGCCAATGGCTTGAAGCAGATCAGCGCCGAGTGTGGTGCCAACGCCTTGGGCTTGTTGGCCAGCCCACATGCGACTGTGGAAGAGCTGTCATTGGCCGCTACGCTCATGCGTGGTCTGGGCAGCGACAACGTTGACTACAGGTTGCGCAATGCCGAATTTACAGATGCTGCAGGCGCTCGCTTCTTGGGACGCAGCATCGCGTCTTTGAGTACCTTGAAGCACGCGTTGGTGATTGGCAGCCGTTTGCGCAAAGACCACCCGTTGTTCGCGCAGCGCATTCGCCAAGCCGCACGTCGTGGTTGCAAGGTAGACGTGATTGCATCCGAGCGTGAGTTCAAAGGGGGCCAAGACTGGGCCATGCCTGTGCGCACCAGCCTGATGGGCAATGCCCAGCAGTGGGGCCAGTTGCTGGCCAATGTGGCCGTCGCCGTTGCCGCCGACAAGGGCGCAACAGCACCTGTGGCCGGCGTGGCCGATGAGGCTGCTCGCAGCATTGCCGCTGCCTTGGGACAGGGCAGTGCGTTGTTGTTAGGTAACGCTGCAGCACACCACGCCAACGCCTCGGGCCTGCTGGCCATTGCCAATTGGATTGGTGCTCAAACCGGCGCGACGGTGGGCTACCTCACAGAAGCGGCCAATACAGTTGGCGCGCAGTTGGTGCGCGCGCAGCCCACAACAGGCGGCATGCACGCCGGCGACATGTTGGCTGGCAAGACCAAGGCGCTGGTGCTGCTCAACGTAGAACCGG
>JANREF010000162.1:2079-5822 GCA_030726195.1 Burkholderiaceae bacterium
TGTACAACGCAGGCTTGGGCCTGTTCGCCGCCACTTGGTGGTCGCTTTACCTGTGGCCAGTGGTGTGGGGCATGATCAAAATCGTGGCCGTGCTCGCACCTCTCATGGGCGCTGTGGCCTACCTCACGTTGTGGGAGCGTAAGTTGTTGGGCTGGATGCAAGTGCGCCACGGCCCCAACCGTGTGGGCCCAATGGGTTTGTTGCAGCCTATTGCGGACGCGGTCAAGCTGCTCACCAAAGAACTCATCAACCCCAGCGCTGCGAGTTTGGGTTTGTTCCGCTTGGGCCCCATCATGGCGATCATGCCGGCGTTGGCCGCTTGGGTCGCCGTGCCATTTGGCCCTGAGTTGGTGATTGCTGATGTGAATGCAGCCTTGCTGCTGATCATGGCCATTACCTCCATAGAGGTGTACGGCGTGATCATTGCGGGTTGGGCCTCCAACTCCAAGTATGCGTTTTTGGGTGCCTTGCGTGCATCGGCCCAAATGGTGAGCTACGAGATTGCCATGGGCTTTTGCCTGGTGGTGGTCATCATGGTCTCGGGCAGCTTGAACCTGGGCGAGATCATCGCCGTGCAGGGCAAGGGCATGGCCGTGGACATGGGCTTGAACTTCCTGTCTTGGAACTGGTTGCCGCTGCTGCCGATTTTTGTGGTGTTCGTGATCTCAGGTGTGGCTGAGACCAACCGCCACCCCTTCGACGTGGTTGAAGGCGAGGCCGAGATTGTGGCCGGTCACATGGTCGAGTACTCGGGCATGGGTTTTGCCATCTTCTTCTTGGCCGAATACGCCGCCATGTGGCTGGTGTCTATTTTGGGCGTGCATTTGTTCTTGGGCGGCTGGTTGCCACCGTTTGAGTTCCTCAGCTTCATCCCCGGTTGGATTTGGCTGGCTGCCAAGACCTTCTTCATGGTGTCATTGTTCATTTGGCTGCGTGCAACGTTCCCCCGTTTTCGCTACGACCAAATCATGCGCTTGGGTTGGAAGATCTTTATTCCAGTGACCTTGATTTGGTTGTTGGTCGTGGGCGGTTGGTTGATTTCGCCTTGGAATATTTGGAAATAACAGCGAGCTAGACATGTCTACTGCAGTCGCATCTCAAAGCAAGTCGCGCGCCTTTTCGCTGCGCGACTTCCTCTCCAGCTTCATGCTGCTGGAATTGTTCAAGGGCATGGCTCTAACGGGTAAGTACATGTTCCGTGGCAAAGTCACGGTTCAGTTTCCTGAAGAAAAAACGCCCTTGAGTCCACGCTTTCGTGGCTTGCACGCCTTGCGCCGTTACGACAACGGCGAAGAGCGCTGCATTGCTTGCAAGCTGTGCGAGGCTGTATGCCCCGCCATGGCCATCACCATTGAGGCAGGTGTGCGCGACGACGGCAGCCGCCGGACCACGCGCTACGACATCGATTTAACCAAGTGTATTTTTTGCGGTTTCTGCGAAGAGAGCTGCCCGGTTGACTCGATTGTGGAGACGCACATTCTGGAGTACCACGGCGAAAAGCGCGGTGACTTGTACTTCACCAAAGACATGCTGTTGGCCGTTGGCGACCGCTACGAGCCAGAAATTGCAGCAGCCAAAGCGGCTGACGCCAAGTACCGCTAAGCACGCGGCTGAAAGACAAACATCATGGATGTGACTTCGATTCTGTTTTACGTGTTCAGCGCTGTGTTGCTGGCCAGCGCCTTCATGGTGGTGACCTCTCGCAACACCGTGCATGCCACCTTGTATTTGATGCTGGCCTTCTTCCAAGCCTCTATGGTGTGGATGCTGTTGCGTGCTGAGTTCTTGGCCATCACCTTGGTGCTCGTGTACTTGGGCGCGGTCATGGTGTTGTTCTTGTTCGTGGTGATGATGCTGGACATCAACACCGAAGGCATGCGCAAAGGCTTTTGGCGCAATTTGCCCCTGGCCGCCGCGGTCGGTGCGCTCATGGCGGCTGAAATTGCAGTCGTGGTCAACAATGGCTTTGCCAGCGTGCCCCAGCCCACCTTCGTGGAGGGCGTATCCAACACCCACGCCCTAGGCCGGCTGTTGTACACCGAGTACTTGTACCCACTGGAAGTGGCTGCTGTGCTGTTGCTGGTGGCCATCATTGCAGCGATTGCATTGACCTTGCGCGGTCGCAAAGACACGCGCAACACGGTGGCGTCTGAGCAAGTCAAGGTGCGCAAGTCTGATCGTTTGCGCATCGTCAAAATGGATGCGGTTGTGCCCGTTGTGGCAGCAGCCAACGCACAGCCCACGAGCGAACAAGGCCAGGAGCAAGCCAAATGAGCGTGACACTCGGACACTTTTTGACTTTGGGCGCGGCTTTGTTTGCCCTGTCCATCATCGGTATTTTCTTAAACCGCAAAAACCTCATTGTGCTGTTGATGGCCATTGAGCTGATGCTGCTGGCGGTCAACACCAACTTTGTGGCGTTTTCCTACTTCCTGAATGACATGCACGGCCAAGTGTTCGTGTTCTTTATTTTGACCGTGGCTGCGGCCGAGTCGGCCATTGGTTTGGCCATATTGGTGCTGTTGTTCCGCAACAAGTCCACCATTAATGTGCAAGAGCTCAACGCCCTCAAAGGCTGAGCTAGAAAAGACGTAACAGCATGAGTAACACTTTGTCTGCAGGCCTGTTATTGGCCGTGCCGCTTGCGCCTTTGTTTGGCGCCATATTGGCGGGTGTCTTTGGCACCAAATTGGGCGGCAACTTGCTTGGCCGCGCTGCCAGTCATACAGTCACTATTTTGGGTGTGCTGATTGCCTTTGTGCTGTCGGTCATGACCTTGTTGGATGTGATGCAAGGCGCGCGCTTCAACCAAACCATTTATGAGTGGATGGTCATTGGCGGTCTGCGTATGGAGGTCGGCTTTATGGTGGACGGCCTCACGGCCATGATGATGGTGGTGGTGACCTTTGTGTCTTTGATGGTGCACTTGTACACCGTGGGCTACATGGCAGAAGACGAAGGCTACAACCGCTTCTTCTCCTACATCTCCTTGTTCACCTTCGCCATGCTCATGCTGGTCATGAGCAACAACTTGCTGCAGCTGTTCTTCGGCTGGGAAGCCGTGGGCCTGGTGTCTTATTTGCTGATTGGCTTTTGGTTCAAGCGCTCCACCGCCGTGTTTGCCAACATGAAGGCCTTCTTGGTCAACCGCGTGGGCGACTTTGGTTTTATTTTGGGCATTGGCTTGTTGGCCGCCTACACAGGCTCGCTCAACTACACCGAGATTTTTTCCAAGGCCGACAGTTTGGTGGGGCAAACGCTGCCCGGCGGCGATTGGCTGCTGTTGTCAGTCATTGGCATTTGCTTGTTCGTGGGCGCCATGGGCAAGTCGGCACAGTTCCCCTTACACGTGTGGCTGCCCGACTCTATGGAAGGCCCCACGCCTATTTCTGCGCTGATTCACGCTGCAACCATGGTGACGGCAGGTATTTTTATGGTGGCGCGCATGTCGCCGCTGTATGAGTTGTCGGACACCGCGCTGAATGTCATCATGGTGATTGGCTCTATCACCGCGCTGTTCATGGGCTTGTTGGGCCTCATCCAAAACGACATCAAGCGTGTGGTGGCGTATTCCACGCTGTCGCAGCTGGGTTACATGACCGTGGCGCTGGGCGCATCGGCTTACTCTGTGGCCGTGTTCCACCTCATGACGCACGCGTTCTTCAAGGCCTTGTTGTTCTTGGCCGCAGGCTCGGTCATCATGGGCTTGCACCACAACCAAGACATCCGCTGGATGGGTGGTG
>JANREF010000163.1:0-4147 GCA_030726195.1 Burkholderiaceae bacterium
CGGCCTGCGCCAAAGGCACGGACGTGGACAAGCCCAGGAACTTGGCCAAGTCGGTGACTGTGGAGTAGGGTGGCGAGGTGAGTCGGCCCAGGAATCGACGAGGAAAAATACTCTGAGAGGATTGGGCTATGAACAAGCGATCGAATCGTTTTCTGTCTGAGGCCCGTTCAACTCCCCCCCCCCAGTCTCACCACACACGCCCCGTAAAATGAGCGTTACAACGCCGTGGCTTCGTCATGGCGGCGTGGCTTTCTTTTGCAACTGCGATTTTTATGACGATCCAATGGTTTCCCGGGCACATGCACCTCACGCGCAAAGCGATTGGGGAGCGCATCAAAGAGATTGATGTCGTCATTGAAATGTTGGATGCGCGCTTGCCCGGCTCTAGCGCCAACCCCATGTTGGCCGAGTTGGTGCAAGGCAAGCCCGCGCTGAAGGTGCTGAGCAAGCAAGACTTGGCCGACCCCGAGCGCACGGCTTTGTGGCTGGCGCATTACAACGCACTGCCTGGCGTGCGCGCCATTGGCCTAGACACCAGCATGGCCACGCCTGCCAAGGCCTTGATTGATGGCTGCCAGCAGCTCGCGCCCAACCGTGGCGGTATGGCCAAACCGATGCGGGTGTTGATTTGCGGCATTCCCAACGTGGGCAAGTCCACGCTGATCAACACGCTCAAGGGCAAGCGCGCGGCCAAAACAGGCGACGAGGCAGGCGTGACCAAGCTGGAGCAGCGCATCACCTTGGCCCCTGATTTTTATTTGTACGACACGCCCGGCGTGTTGTGGCCGCGCATCATCGTGGAGCAAAGCGGCTACAACTTGGCTGCCAGCGGTGCCATTGGTGTGAGCGCGTTTGATGGCGAGGAGGTGGCGCTGGAGCTGCTGCACTACCTCATTGCCCATTACCCTCAAGCGTTGGAGGCGCGTTACAAAGTGGCCGATGTGGCCGCCCATACCGACGAGACCATGCTGGAGGCGATTGCCCGTTACCGTGGTGCGATTCAAAGTGGTGGGCGCATCAACACGACCAAGGCCGCAGAGATTGTGATTCACGACTTTCGCAGCAACGCCTTGGGCCGCATCACGCTAGAGACGCCCGACGCTTTTGCGCAGTGGCTGGCCGAGGGTAAGCAAGCCGATGCCGAGCGCATTGCCCGCAAAGAGGCGGCCAGTAATGCAAAGAAGCTGGCACGCAGGGCCAAGATGACGGGGCGCAGGTCGGGACACTGACCTGTTTTTATCCAGCCCTACCTGTCCTTACCTGTCCCTACCTGTCCCAGCCTTCGCCAATGGCGCGGACTCCCGCCGTTGCGCCAGCTGTTGTTACAGCTGTACCTACAGATGTACCTACAGATGTAAGAACAGCGGTGCTAACAGCGGGTCATCCAGCCGATCGTTACGCAGCTTGCGCGGCCACTTTCTCAGCCACCATGTCGGCGGTAACTGCAGACAGGGTCCAGCCCAAGTGGCCGTGGCCGGTGTTGTAAAACACATTGGCGAGTTTGCCTGCACCTACGCGCGGCATCATGTTGGGCAGCATGGGGCGCAGGCCTGCCCATGGCACCACTTGGCGGGTGTTGATGCCGGGGAAGCATTGGTTGACCCACGCGGTGAGTGGGCGAATGCGGTCGGCGCGGATGTCGCGGTTGGCACCGTTGAACTCGGCAGTGCCTGCCACGCGGAAGCGGTCTGCCCCCAAACGGCTGGTGACCAGCTTGGTTTCATCGTCCAGCAAGCTCACGGTGGGTGCTGCGTCTTGGCTGGCCGCATCGGGTAGGTTGACGGTGATGGAGTAGCCCTTCACGGGGTAGACGTTCACACGGTCGCCCAGCTGTGCGGCAAAGTCTCGGCTGCCCACGCCTGCGCATACCACCAAGCCGTCGAAGGTGTGGCTGTGCTGCGATGCCGCTTCGCCGTGGCCTGCGTTCACGATGACGGTGGCTGATTCGCCATTGCTGTGCAGGCTTTGCACGTCTTGGCCGTACAAGCAGGTCACGCCCAAGCGTTCCGCCGCTGCGGCCAAGCCCACAGTGAACTTGTGAATGTCGCCAGTGGCGTCGCTCTCGGTGTAGTAGCCGCCGTAGTAGGTGCCAGCCAATGTGGGCTCTATGCTGCGCATTTCGTCGGGTGTGACGGCGCGCCGTGGCAAGCCACCCAGGGCCAACATTTTGGAGACTTCGCCTGCGTGGTCGAAGCCCTTTTTGTCGCGGTAAATGTGCAAGATGCCTTGCGTGCGCAAGTCAAAGTCCACGCCCTCGGCCTGCGCCCAGGCAAACAAGTGCTCGCGCGCGGCAATTGCCAGTTTGGTGGTGGCAATGGTGTTGGCGCGGTAGTTGGGAATGTTGGCAATGAATTCTGCAAACCACGACAGCTTGTGCCAGCTGGGCTTGGGGTTGACCAGCAGTGGTGCGTCGCTCTTGAGCATCCACTTGATGCCTTTGAGAATGGTGGAGGTGTGGTTCCACACCTCGGCATTAGAGGCCGACAACTGGCCGCCGTTGGCGAAGGACGTTTCCATCGCGGCGTAGCGGTGTTGTTCAAACAACGTGACTTGGAATCCGCGCTTGGCCAGCGCATAGGCTGTGGTGACACCAGTGATGCCACCGCCGATAACGGCGATTGTTTTCATGTGAGTGGGGCTCCAAACGTCTGAGGGTTGGGTGTGCGGCGCAACATGCGCGGCTCACGCCCCCTCTGTTTGGAACCTGAGAGATTCACAGCGTGTGCCACGGTGGCGTGGCGCTGCTTGCTCCTGCGGTGAGCCAAGTGACGAACTTGGCTGCTCTTCAGAGTTTTCTGCGTCGACCGGTCCTTTTGCCTGAGAGTTTCCGGGGCGGTTGCTCCTTCGGCGCTGCGCTGGTGCAGTCTCTCCCGATCGATGACGGATTGTAGATGAAGTTGTGGTCGGTTTAGGCGTGTGCCGTGTTGCGCACCGTCAAAATACCAGCGAAGTAAGCGGCCAGTTCGTTGCGCGCCGCGATGGGCAGTATGTGGCCCACATGCTGGTCTGGGCGCACCACCACCATGCAGCCTGTGCTGCGGTTGATGCCGCGCAGGTCAAAAATATCCATGGTGTTATCCCCGTCCTTACTGGGACTGGCGCACAGCACTTTTTCGTAGTCGCACAGCCCGTAGCGCCCCACCGCTGGGCGCAACAGCTCAGGCATGCGCTCAAACGCCAACGCATGCGGGTGCTGCTGGAAGACGACGCGGGTGTCTATGACGCTGTGCAGGTCTTCACCGGGTGCGCGGTGGCGCAGCATGGGCGAGGCGGGGTCGTGTGCCAGCCAGTGGCACAGCTGCGCGATGTCACTTGTTGCTGCGCCGTGCGCGCCGCGTGGGCTGTGTTGGGTGCTCGGATCGACGCTGCCGTTGTCGTGCGCCGGGGCAAATACAAACAAGCGAAAGCGCGCGTCAGCCTCAAGCACGTGGCCCAGTTGCAGCGGCCTGGCGTCGGCCAAGCGCACCACCGGTGCCGAGTGCAAGCGCATGCCTATGTCAAAGCCTGTGGCCAAGGCTTGGTGTGTAGAGGGGCCAACCAGTGCGCTGGGTTCGTATTGGATGGTGAGGCCGCAGGTGAAGGGCAGGTTGTCTACAAAGGCTTGGGCGACGCGGGGCAATGGGTTTGTGAGGTTTGTTGGGGCGTCCTGTCCACGTGCGCCCACCACGCGCGACCAGGTGTGGTCAAACTCCACCAAGCCTTTGGCGGCCGCGCGGCGCTCACTCGAGTAGCTGTGCAGCAACGATGGGTGCGCACGCCCTGTGAGCACCGAGACGAGTTTCCAGCCCAAGTTGAAGGTGTCGCCCATGGACACGTTCATGCCCTGGCCCGCTTTGGGGCTGTGGGTGTGGCACGCGTCCCCTGCGAGCATGACGCGCGGAAAGCGGGTGGCCACCTCTGCGGGTGGTACGTCGTCAAACTTGTCGGTGAGGCGGTGGCCAATTTCGTAAATAGACCACCACACCACTTCTTTCACGTCTAGGGTGTAGGGGCTGAAAATACGCTGTGCTTTGGCAATGATGTCGCTGGCTTGCATACCGCGCTCGGCCACGCGCTCGTTGGCGTCTAGCTTGTCTAGCTCCACGTACAGGCGTACGAGGTGCCCGCCTTCGCGCGGCAATACCATCAAAATGCCGTCGTCTTGCGA
>JANREF010000163.1:4157-5802 GCA_030726195.1 Burkholderiaceae bacterium
CACGCCCCAGGCTTGGTGCGCAGCGTCGCCGTGCAGCGCACCGCCAATGGCGCGGCGCACGGTGGAGCGCGCGCCGTCGCAGCCAATCACATAGTTGGCGCGTACGGTGTGGGTCTGGTTTTCACAGCCTGGCGCGGTGCGCGCCAGTGTGACGGTGACGGGGTGCTGGTCGGTGCCAGGGTCCACCTGCAAGTCCAGCACTTTCCAGCCGTAGTCGGGTGTGAGGCGCGAGGGCGCGTTGCGCATGATGTCTAAAAAGAAGTCGTGTACCCGCGCTTGGTTGATGAGCACATGCGGCATCTCGGAGATGCCCTCTGGGACGTCTTGCACGCGGGCGACGCGTTGCAAGGTGGTGGCTGGTGTGCATGTGGTGGGTGTAGGTGCAGGTGCAGGTGCAGCAGCGCCCGCGTCAGCAACCGGTGCCCAAAACGTGGTTTCGTTGATCCACATGGCTTCGCGCATGACTTGTTCGGCAAAGCCAAAGGCCTGAAACATTTCCATAGACCGCACGCTGATGCCGTCGGCTTGGCCTTTTTCCATGGGGGCGAGCTTGGGCTCAATCACCATGGTGCTGATGTGTGGCACCCCGGCGAGCTGGGCGGCCAAGCACAGGCCGGCTGGGCCCGAGCCTGCAATGAGCACATCCACGGTGTCTGGTAGCGCATCTGCTGGGGTGCGCGGCTTGGGCAGGGCGGGGTGTACGTCGGGGTCGCCAGGTTGGAAGCCGTTGAAGTGGTATTGCATGGTGTCGCCCCTGTTTGGCATCGGTGTTTGGTAAGTTTGCATATGGTATGTATACTTACTTCATGCGTCAAGCAGGACAAGACACGGCGCGATACGGCACGATACGGCACGGACTGGCGTCCCAGCAAGGCTGATGAAGCAGGCTACAGCACGCCAACCGTATGATGGCTTTTCATTGATGTGCCCCACACGCGGGGGCTGACGTGGCGATACGTTTGCGACAAGGACATGCGCACATGGACAGACTGACAATGCCCGGGCACCTGATACGGCGGCTGCAGCAGCGCTCGACACAGGTGTACCAAACACAAACGCAGGCCGCAGGCTTTGATCTGACGTCGGTGCAGTTTGCCGCCCTAGACGCCATTGCCCAGCAGCCCAGTACCGACCAAGCCACCTTGGCCGCAACCATTAGTTTTGACCGCGCCACCATTGGCGGTGTGATCGACAGACTGGAGCAAAAGGGTTTGGTGCAGCGGGTGGTGAGTGCGCACGACAGGCGCGCACGTTTGCTCACCATCACGGCAGCGGGCCAGCAGCTGTTGGCCAGCTGCCGCCCAGTTGTAGAGGCCTTGCAGGCCGACATACTGGCCCCACTGAGCGCAGCCGAACGCGCCACTTTCGTGGCCTTGGCCCATAAGGCGCTGGGGCTGGACAAGCAGCTCGCGGCTTAGTGGGCTCGTTGGTTGCTTGTGTGGTCAAGGCTGATGGGCCGAAGACCGCAGTACTGAGCCAAGTACCGAGCCAAGTACCGATACAAATACCGATACAAATACTGAACCTAGCGCGCCGACGATCGAGCCAACACGTGGGTGACCCGTTGAGCTAGCCCTTGCGCTAGCCGTTGAGCCAATCCCTACACCCCAAGCACCAAGCCAACGCCAACGCTAACGCCAACGCC
>JANREF010000164.1 GCA_030726195.1 Burkholderiaceae bacterium
GTCCAGCTTGAAGGGTTTGATGATGGCGGTCACCAGTTTCATGATGGCTCCTTGTTGAATTGAGTGGGGATCAGAAGGCGTATTTCAGGCCCACGACCACACCGGACTTGGCTGTGTCTTTCCCGCCGATAACAGCGGTCGTATTGGTGTCGACCAACATGGCAGATGCGCTCAAACCATTACCCAAGTCCTTGGATACAGTCACGCTGTAATCGGTGTAAGAGCCCGCATTGTTTTTAATGGTTTGACGGCCTACGTGCGGCGTCAATGAATAACCTGAGCCCAAATCAAAGTTGGCGCTCAAATCGAGGTAACCACTTTTCTTGCTGTCTGCGACTCCGAATAAATTAGTGGTGGATTGAGAGTATTTAGCTGTAACCAAACCATAAGTCAAAGCGCCATAGACTTCATTGGTGTTGTTAGCAGAAGTGCCTGGGTACTGGTAGCGCAAAAATCCAACGTCATACGCCACATCACCCACAGCACCTTTGTAGCCGCCATAAACGTCAACTTCAACGCTGCTGTCGCCACCACTGTCTTTGACCCACTTGATGCTGGAGCCCCAAGCGCCCACATAAAAACCACTCTTGTCTGCGTAATCAACGCCTGCACTGACTGCAGGCTTCAAACGCGACTGAGAAATGCCGCGATAGCGGTAATCGGTGGTCGCTCCCACGTTGAACGACAAAGAGCTCTCGGCGGCTTGCGCTTGTGCTGCACCGGTCACGGCCAACAAGGACAGAGCCAACAAAGAAGGAACAAGCAATTTTTTCATGAAGAACTCCAAAAGTGAAGAAAGGACATAGCCTCTAAGCAGGGACCGTGCCAAGCTGTTGGCCACACCCCTATTCGGGGGTTGACGGACGCTTTTTCCCTCTGAACAGGCACACCCGGCATTCCACCCCGTGCGCTTGGCAAGCACTGTGGGCCAGTACACCCAACACGCACCAATTTGAGGCGCAGGCAGTTTTCGGGTCTCAGTTTGGTGCGCGACTGCGCATGGCCAGGCCCAGATGCGCGCATGGACACCTTTGCGGTGCACGCACGGACCCACGCCCGTCTGAGCGCGTGAGCGGCGTGCTTGACAGACCCACAACATTCACCCAAAACAGCAGCCCTCCTCTACACTGGTGCCCATAAAAAAGAGGGAGGACAAG
>JANREF010000165.1:0-1932 GCA_030726195.1 Burkholderiaceae bacterium
CAAAGGCTTGACGCCTGGCTTCGTTCTCGGCTTCAAAGCCCATGCTGGTCCACACGTCGGTGGTGACCAAGTCTGCGCCAATGCACGCCTGTGAGGGGGATGCAAATGTTTTGACACAGTTGGGGTTGTTGACGTGGGCCAGCTTGGCGTCCACCTCGTAGCCGCTGGGCGTGCTCACATGAACGGTGAAGTCCAAGATGTCCGCCGCTTGCAGCCAGGTGTTGGCCATGTTGTTGCCATCACCTACCCACGCCACGGTTTTGCCAGCAATGGGGCCTCGGTGTTCGATGTAGGTGAAAATGTCGGCCAAAATTTGGCAGGGGTGGTACTCGTTGGTCAGGCCGTTGATCACTGGCACGCGCGAGAACTCGGCAAAACGCTCGAGCTTGCTTTGCTCAAATGTGCGGATCATGACGATGTCGGTCATGCGGCTGATCACGCGGGCGCTGTCCTCAATGGGCTCTGAGCGCCCCAGCTGGCTGTCTCCGGTGGTGAGGTGAACCACTGAGCCGCCCATTTGGTACATGCCCGCTTCAAAACTGACGCGGGTGCGGGTGCTGGCTTTTTCAAAAATCAACGCCAGCGTGCGGTCGCTGAGCGGCTGGTATTTTTCGTAGGCCTTGAACTTGCCTTTGATGATGCGGGCACGCTCAAAAATCCAAGCGTAGTCGTCTGCGCACAAGTCGCTGAACTGTAGGTAATGTTTCATAGGGTCGTGTGTGTTTATGCGTTACCCGCAAGTACGTCGTTGACCAGGGGCTTGAGGATGGCCACGATTTGGTCGGCTTGTGCGCGTGTGAGTATCAGTGGTGGGACCAGGCGAATGACCGTGTCGGCCGTCACGCTGATGAGCAAGCCGTTGTGAGCGGCCAAGCCAATGAGCTGTCCACAGGGCTTGTTCAGCTCCACACCAATCATGAGGCCTTTGCCGCGAACCGACACAACGCCAGGCTGGTCGGCGAAAGCAGCACGCAGCTGCGCTTGTAAATAGTCACCCACCTCGGCCGCATTGGCCATGAGGTTGTCGGCTTGCATGATGTTGAGGGTTTCAACGCCCGCGCGCATGGCCAAAGGGTTGCCGCCAAAGGTTGAGCCATGGTTGCCTGGCTGCAAGATGTTGGCGGCTTTGGGTCCTGCCACGATGGCGCCGATAGGCACGCCTGAGCCTAGGCCTTTGGCCAGCGGCATCACGTCGGGCGTAATGCCCGCCCATTGGTGGGCAAACCATTTGCCGGTGCGCCCCACGCCACACTGCACCTCGTCGATCATGAGCAGCCAATCGCGCTCGTCGCACAAGGCGCGCACGTCGCGCATGTAGGCCTCGTCCAGCGGGTGCACGCCGCCTTCACCTTGAATGGCCTCAAAAAACACAGCCACCACATCGTCACGGCCATCGGTGGCGGCTTTGAGCGCATCGATGTTGTTGAGGGGCACACGAATGAAGTCGTCGATCAAAGGGCCAAAGCCGGCGTGAATTTTTGGGTTGCCCGTCGCGCTCAGTGTGGCAATGCTGCGGCCATGGAAGGCGCGTTCGTAGACCACGACTTTGGGTTTGTCTATGCCTTTGTCGTGGCCAAATTTGCGGGCCATTTTCAGTGCGCCCTCATTGGCCTCTAAGCCACTGTTGCAAAAGAACACATTGGTCATGCCCGAGAGCGCCACCAATTTGGCGGCCAACACCTCTTGGTTGGGGACGTGGTAGTAATTGGAGGTGTGTATCAGCTTGCCCACTTGGTCGCGCAGCGCAGCCACTAGGGCCGGATGGGCGTGGCCTAGCGTGTTCACGGCAATGCCGCCTAAGGCGTCCAAGTATTCTTTGCCGTCAACATCCCACACCAAGCAGCCTTGGCCGTGCGACAGTGCAATCGGCACGCGCCCGTAGGTGTTCATAACGTGGGGCGATGAAGGGGGCACGTGGGCGGCGCTAGACAT
>JANREF010000165.1:2032-5742 GCA_030726195.1 Burkholderiaceae bacterium
GATTTTAGGGTGTTGTGAGCCTCTTAGACCAAGCTTGCCGCTCAGAGGGTGCAAATGCCTTTCAGCGTACTCAACAATACCTGCCGCGCCAGGCTTAAGTCTTATATAAGATACAATACCCACTCACCCCGGCCCACTGCCGATATTGGCCGCTTGCCTACGTGCGTAACGCCCAACGGCGGTCACTTTCAAAGCCGTTTCTCTGTTCGGCAGGGCCGCGCTACAGTAGGCGCTTCGCCGCATATTCCGCACTCCTACATGGTTTCCAAAAACGCCAAAGAAGTCTTTATTCAGGGCATCACGCCTGATGGCAAAGTCTTTAGGCCCAGTGATTGGGCCGAGCGGCTAGCGGGCGTCATGTGCTCGTTCAGGCCCGGCGGTGCGCAGCCCGGAGATCACCTGTCTTACTCGCCATGGTGTGTGCCCATCATCATGAATGGCGTGCGCTGCGTCATTGTGCAAGCCGAGTTGCGAGACGCAGAGCCTATGGCATGGGATTTTGTGATGAATTTCGGGCGCGACAACAACTTGGTCATCACCGAGGCTTGCTCGTTGCCGGACGCACCCACTGGAGAGTAGTGCGCGCTTGGTGCGCTGCACATGTGTAGAGACGAAAAAAAACCGCTCATGTAAGCGGTTTTTTTAGGAGGGTTAGCTGGCAGCGCACCCAATTCAAACGGCGCGATTTAAAAGTGACTTCTAAACCACGTGCTTGTTGCCAATGCCGCATGTTGCGGCGCTGGCACGGTATGCCTAATTAGGCAGCGGTTGCCAAAGCTTTAACTTTGGCGCTCAGGCGGCTCTTGTCGCGAGCAGCCTTGTTTTTGTGGAAGATGCCTTTGTCAGCAATGCTGTCAACAATGGCTTGCATCTTAGAGAACAGCTCCACAGCCTTGTCTTTTTCGCCGGCGGCAACAGCCTTCTCGACGTTCTTGATCACGGTGCGGTACTTTGAACGCAGTGACGTGTGTGCTGCGTTCAGTTTGATGTTTTGACGTGCGCGTTTGCGGCCAGAGGCCAGGCGCGGGTTCTTTTTCTTGGGCTTTGCGGTTGCCATAATTCAATATCCTTGATGGTTTGTAGATGTTGCCAGCTAACCGAGCATTATAGACCGGGAATCTGGCACTGGTAAACGAGCCCCACAACACAGGCCATACGGGCACAAGTGGACCTTTTAAGTCGTCGGTAGGCCCCGTTCAGCCTTACTGTGCCCCGATTTATCTCTGACTGAGCCCTACCTTAGCCCGCGGTTCGTCCTTACTCAGCCCCGACGTAGCATCTATTCAGCCCCAATTCAACGACCACTCGTGGTCACCCCAGAGCTCAACGAAGGCTTTGGGGGCCGGGCTACCCTGTGCCATCGCGCCATGCACCACACGCCACACACGCTATTTCCTAATAGCCCCATACAGATGAAGCACAGGCGCGCGCCTCGCAGCCGCTTCGCCTACTCGGTACACTGGCGGACGTGAACTTATTCAAAGCAGCCTCTGTGGTGTCTGTGCTGACACTGGCCTCGCGCATCACTGGTTTGATGCGCGAGTTGTTGGTGGCCGCCTTGTTTGGCGCCAGCGCCACGACCGACGCCTTCAATGTGGCGTTTCGCATTCCCAATTTGCTGCGGCGTTTGTTCGCAGAGGGCGCATTCAGCCAAGCGTTTGTGCCTGTGTTGGCCGCCACGCGCGCCAGCCACGGCGATGAGGCGACCAAAACCTTGGTGGACTCTGTGGCCACGGCCTTGGTGTGGGCGCTGTTGATTACATGTGTGGTGGGCGTGCTGGGTGCGCCTTGGGTGGTGTGGCTCATGGCCAGCGGTTTGCAGCAAACAGGCACTGGTTTCGACACGGCCGTGGTGCTCACCCAGTGGATGTTTCCCTACATCGGGTTCATGTCGCTGGTGGCGTTGGCCGCAGGTGTGTTGAACACATGGAAGAAATTTGTAGTGCCCGCGGCCACGCCCGTGCTGTTGAACGTGGCCATGATTGCCGCTGCAGCTTTCGGCGCGCCGTGGCTGGCTCGCATGGGCATTGAGCCTATTTATGCATTGGCTGGTGGTGTGATGTTGGGGGGTATGCTGCAGCTGGGTGTGCAAGTGCCAGCCTTGTTGCGCATTGGCATGTTGCCCACCATTGGGTTGCGCCCCAGTGCCGTTGCTGCGGCTTGGCGTGACCCCGGTACCCGGCGCATTTTGCGCTTGATGGGGCCGGCATTGCTGGGCGTTAGCGTGGCGCAAATATCGTTGCTCATCAACACGCAAATCGCCTCACACCTCACGCCCGGCAGTGTGAGTTGGCTCACCTATGCCGACCGACTCATGGAGTTCCCCACCGCTTTGTTGGGTGTCGCCTTGGGTGTGGTGCTGCTGCCGCAGCTGGCCGCCTCTAAAGCGCGCGGTGACGACGCCGCCTACAGCGGCTTGCTGGATTGGGGGCTGCGCTTGGTGGTCTTGCTCACGGTGCCGTGCGCATTGGCCTTGCTGTTGATGCCCCAGCCATTGGTGGCGGTGCTGTACCACTACGGCCGCTTCAGCGCGGGCGATGTGTTGCAAACCAGCTTGGCACTCACAGGCTACGGCGTGGGCTTGGTGGGCTTGGTGGCGATCAAAATTTTGGCGCCTGGTTACTACGCCAAGCAAGACATCAAAACCCCGGTCATGATTGCTGTGGTGGTGTTGGTGTGCACGCAGTTGCTCAACTTGGTCTTGGTGCCTCACTTTGCTCACGCCGGCCTGGCCCTAGCGATTGGCGCGGGTGCGCTGCTCAATGCTTCGTGGTTGTGGATTGGGCTGGTGCGCAAGGGTACGCTCCAGCCACAACCCGGCTGGGGTCTATTTGTGCTGCGCATTGCGCTGGTGTCGGTCGTGTTGGGGGCTTGGATGTGGTGGAGCGCGCACGCCATCGACTGGACAGCGTGGCGCAGCGATTGGGCCTTGCGCATTGCGGCTTTGGCCGGCGTCGGCGCCGTGTGCGCCTTGATTTATTTCGGCGGTTTGGCCGCACTGGGCATGCCGCTGCGACAAATGGTTCGCCGCAGCAGCGTGTCCACTGAACAGGAGGCTAAGCCATGAGCTGGATGCCGCAGCCACAGTCGCCACTGGCTTACTTTGCCATGTTGGTGGCCGATGACAGCGATTTGCCGTTGCTGGAAACGGTGGCGAGCTTGGCGATGGACGACTACCCCGAGTTGGACTTGGAGGTGGTGCCCAATGCCATGGATCAGCTGGTTGAGCGTCTACACCGGCGCGTCTTGGCGCAGGCCGCGCCGGTGGAGCGCTTGCGTGCGCTCAATCAATTTTTCTTCGTAGACCTTGGGTTCCAAGGCAACGTGAACAATTACTACGACCCAGACAACAGTTATTTGCACCAAGTACTGGCAACGCGTCGGGGCATTCCTATTTCTTTGGCCGTGATTTGGTTGGAGCTGGCTGCCAGCCTCGATTTGCAAGCGCAAGGTGTGAGCTTTCCGGGTCACTTTTTGTGCAAGCTGTCGTTGCCCGAGGGGCAGGTGGTGCTAGACCCGTTCGTGGGCAACACGCTGAGCCGTGAAGAACTGTCTGAGCGCGCTGAGCCGTTCAAGCGCCAGTTCGGTTTAACCGGCGACGACGATGCGCCCATTGACTTGTTTTTGTTGCCAGCGAGCAACCGCGACATTGTGATCCGCGTGTTGTCCAACTTGCGAGAGGTGCACCGCAGCCACGATGATGCGCAGCG
>JANREF010000166.1 GCA_030726195.1 Burkholderiaceae bacterium
ACCACGACTCCAACAACTGGCCACTGTTGCGCGAGGCCCTGAAGTCAATGGGGCGCGCCGACCTCATTGGTAATGGCAAACACCACCTTATTCCCAGCTACCAGCCGCTGGCCACGGGCGCCTATACCAGCCCTAGGCGCAAAAACAGCACGCCACTCAAGGCGCGGCCCGGTCGCATACTCACGCAGCACACGGGCCTGCCGCCACGCGAGGGCATCAAGGCCAAACCCGCCAGTGCTGCTGCCAGCGGAGCGGCCAACGCAGGGGCAAACAAAGTGGCTAACAACGCGGCTAGGAGCAGCGGCAACACCAGCAGCGGTAGCCTAGGCGCCAACGCCAAGGCACCTGCCAAAGGTCGTGGCAAGCCTCAGCCGCATTAAGCACGGCAGGCCTGGGCCGTTCACACCATGGTGTGCAGCGGCAGGTCAAACTCCAGTGCCCATGCGTCGAGCTGCGCACGGCTGTGGCGTTTGAAAAAACGGCTCAGTTGCGCCTTCAGTGGTTGGCCAAACCAATCGCTGGCCGCGCTGACCTTGATCTTGGCCACGCCTGCCAAAGCTTTGGCAAAGTGCGGCTCCAGTGCCGCCACCGCCACACGCCCATCTGCACAGGCGTACACGTTGTAGCCCGCATGTGCACCGCCTACCGCGCCGCTGGGCGTGGTCAACCCCCACGCGTTGGGCAGACCCAGCCACTGCGCGGCGTTGCTCAGTGCCACTTCCATGCGTTGGCCGTTGCCACTGTTGGCCCGGCTCAGCAGTGCTGACAACGTGGCGTTGGTGGCCATGAGCGCACCGCCCATGTCGGCAAACAATGAGGGCGGCACACTCAGCTTGGTCACCAAGCCTTGCTCCGCCATATAAGTTAGGTCATGCCCCGGTATCTCAGCCAGCTCACCCGGCGCACCCACCACATCGATGTGTATGAGCGCTGGGTAGCGTTTGTGCAGCGCGCGCCAGCCTAGGCCCAGCTTGCGCATGGCCGATGGCCTGAACGAGGTGATGAGTACATCGGTATTGGCCAGCTGTTTGGCCAGCGCCAACTGTCCGCTGTCGCTCTTTAAATCTAGGGTTTGGTGTTTGATGCCCGTGTGCATCTGCTGGTAGGCGTGGGGCATGTACAGCGCCATGGGGTCGCCACTGGGC
>JANREF010000167.1:0-460 GCA_030726195.1 Burkholderiaceae bacterium
GCGGTGTTGGGCGTGTGTACCGTGGCCTTGCTCACGGGTATTTTGGCGTCGTCGTTTGCCGTGCAAATGGAGCGGCGCAAGCGTGAGTTTGAGGCGCAGGTGACCGAGGCCTTGAGCGACGGCGTGCTCACCGATGCCGAGCTGGAATTCCTCACCGCCTTGAAAGACGACATGGGCGTGAGCGACGAAGAGTTTGAGCGCTTGCACAAGCGCATGGAACATCGCAAGCAGGCCAAATAAGGCAGCCCACCGCCAGCAGTCGGCCCAACTGCCTGAGCATCAGCGTCACCACCATCTTAGGCAACAGCCTAGGCAAGCGGCCGTGTTGCCCACAGCTACAACTGCAGTTTCCACTGCAGCGGCGCCTGCTGCTAACGAAGCTGACTTTACGTTAGCCTGTGCCCTTGCTTCTGTCTTTGCTTCCGCGTTACTGAGCGACCAACGCGTCTATGGCTTCAGA
>JANREF010000167.1:470-5690 GCA_030726195.1 Burkholderiaceae bacterium
CTGTATGTCAGCCTGTGCCTGAGCCTGAGCCTGTGCCTGTGCCTGAGCCTGTGCCTGAGCCTGAGCCTGTGCCTGTGCCTGTGCCCTTGCTTCTGCGTTACTGCGCGACCAACGCGTCTATGGCTTCAGATGCTGCCAGCCACTGGGCTTCATTGCAGGCGAGTTCTTCTTCAATGCGTTTGAGTCGCTTGCCAATGTCGGCCAGCTTATCGGCGCTGGGCAGCTCTAGCAGCGCGCTGTTCAATGCTTCACGTTCCGACTCCAATGCAGCCATGGCCGCTTCGGCTGCCGACATGGTTTGTTGCAACGGCTTGGTTTGCGCTGCCATGGCTTGACGCTTGGCGGCTTGTTCACGACGCTTGTCTGCTTGGCTGGTGGACGGGCCTGCCAGCTTGCTGGCCATTGCATCGGCTTGCGCTTGGGAGGCGCGTTGCGCTGCCGCTGCGGCTTCGGCCACTTCGGCGGCGGCTGCCGCTTGGGCGTCGCGCTCGGCCTTGGCTTGGGCATCCGCACTTGTATCCGCTTCACCGCTTAACTGAGTGGCCGCCTTGTGTTTGGCTTTGGCCAGTGCGGCGTTTTCGGCGTTGGCCGCTTCGCGCTTGCGCTTGGCTTCGTCCAGCAAGTAGACCTGGTAGTCGTCAAGGTCACCCACAAACTCGCTCACGCTGCCTTTGGCAATGAGCCAGAAGTCATCGCACACGCTGCGCAGCAAGGCGCGGTCGTGGCTCACCAGCATCACCGTGCCGCTGAACGAGTTCAATGCCATGGCCAGTGCTTCGCGCGTGGTCAAGTCCAGGTGGTTGGTGGGCTCGTCTAGCAGCAGGAGGTTGGGGCGTTGGTACACCACCATGGCCAGCACCAAGCGGGCTTTTTCGCCGCCACTCATGGTGCCCACGGCTTGCCCCACCATGTCACCTATGAAGCGAAAGCTGCCTAAAAAGTCGCGCAGCTCTTGCTCGCGCGCGTTGATGCCCAAGGACTTGGCCAGGCCCACCATGTGCTCCAGTGGCGAGTCTTGTACGTGCAGCACGTCCAGCTCTTGCTGTGCAAAGTAACCCACAGACAAACCTTTGCCTTGCGTGAACTCACCACCTAAGGCCTTGAGGCTGCCTGCAATGGTTTTGACCAATGTTGATTTACCTTGGCCGTTGGCACCCAACAAGCCAATGCGCTGACCGGCCACCACCGAGCGCGTGATGCCTTGAACGATGGGTGTTTGCGTGCCGTCTTCGGCGGTGTAGCCCACCACCGCATCGCGGATGGTGATCATGGGGTTGGGCAAGGAGGCGGGCTCTTTGAATTCAAACGTGAAGTCTGCGCTCGTGATGACCTGCGCCACACGCTCCATGCGCTCCAGTGCTTTCACGCGGCTTTGCGCTTGCTTGGCCTTGGAGGCCTTGGCCTTGAAGCGGTCGATGAAGTGCTGCAAGTGGGCAATGCGGTCTTGCTGCTTGGAGAAGGCGGCTTGTTGCAAGGTGAGTTGCTGCGCGCGCACTTCTTCAAAGGTGGAGTAGTTGCCACCAAAGCGGGTGAGCTGAGCGTTGTCCAAGCTCACGGTGACGCGGGTGACCGCATCCAAAAATTCTCTGTCGTGGCTGATGATGAGCAGCGTGCCTTCAAAGCGTTTCAGCCATGCCTCTAGCCACACCAAGGCGTCCAAGTCCAAGTGGTTGGTGGGCTCATCTAACAGCATGAGGTCGGCTGGGCACATCAATGCGCGCGCCAGCTGCAAGCGCATGCGCCAGCCACCCGAAAAACTGTTCACAGGGTTGGCCAGCTCGGCCACACTAAAGCCTAGGCCCATGAGCAAGGTTTCGGCACGCGACTGCGCGTCAAAGCCACCCGCATCGGCCAAGTCTGCGTAGGCCATGCCCAAGGCCTCGCCGTCGCCACTGGCTTCGGCTTGGGCCAAGCGCTCGTTGGCTTCGGCCAAACGGGTGTCGCCTGCGAGTACAAAGTCGGTGGCCGAGTCGCTGGTTTCGGGCATGTTTTGCGCCACTTGCGCCAAGCGCCACGACTTGGGCATGTACCACTCGCCGCCGTCCTCCGTTAAACCGCCCGTGAGCAAGGCAAACAGTGTGGACTTGCCCGCGCCGTTGCGGCCAATGAGTGAGGCTTTCTCGCCAGGGTGGATGGTGAGGTTGGCTTTGTCTAGCAGCACTTTGGTGCCGCGTCGGACCACAATATCGGTAAGCGTAATCATGTGTTGGTGGTGGGCTCGCTGGTAGCGAGCATGTCTTTGGTCAACAGCAGCACGTGGTCGTCGCCGGCGCTGGTGGGCAGCCAAATGGGGTTGAGGTCTGGGAAGGCGCGCTCAAAGTAATCACGCTCATTGCCAATTTCTAAAACCAGCACGCCGTGGGCGCTGAGCACGTCTGGCAGCTGCGCCATCAAGGGGCGAATAAAGTCCATGCCGTCGGTGCCACCGGCCAAAGCCAGCGCAGGCTCTGCCAAGTACTCGGCGGGCAAGGCCTCCATGCTGGCTTGATTCACGTAGGGTGGGTTGCACAGCACCAAGTCGTAGGGGCCATGCACGTTGGCCAAGCCATCGGACGTGAGGAGGCGAATGCGCTGGCCCATGTCGTGTTGGGCCACGTTGATGGCGGCTACCTCTAGAGCGGGCTGCGACAAGTCCGCCGCATCAATGGCCGCATCTGGGTAGGCCATGGCCGACAGCACAGCCAAACTGGCGTTGCCGGTGCACAAGTCCAGCACCCGCCGTGTGGGCTGGGGCAGCCAGTCGTCAATGTGGCCATAAGCCAAGGCTTCGGCAATGAGGCTGCGCGGCACAATGGCGCGCTCGTCCACGTAAAACGGCACACCTTGCAGCCAGGCTTGGCGGGTCAGGTAGGCCGCAGGCTTGCGCGTGCTGATGCGTTGTGCGATGAGGGTTTCGATGGCAGTTTGCGCGCTGGGCGTGATGCTGCGGTTGGCGCACTCGGGCTCGTCTATGTCGGTATCTAGGGGAAGCTCAAGGCTCCACAACACCAGCCATATGGCTTCGTCTCTGGCGTTGTTGGTGCCGTGGCCGTACGACAAGTTGGCGGCTTCTAAAGCGGCTTGGCTGTTGCCAATGATTTCGTGGAGTTGCATGGTGCGACAAGCTGTGGTTAAGCAAAGGGCACCTGTAGACAGTGGCGGCGGTGACGCACAGGCCAATGGCAGTCACACGTGCAGTGAGGGCGCGGTCGCGCAGGGCACGACCGAGCGGGTTTGCGCTGTTGGCTCAGCGGCGGCGCGGCGTCATGGGCCCACGACCTTCGATGTGACGGAAGCTGATACGGCCCTTGGTCAAGTCGTATGGAGAAATTTCCAATGTCACACGGTCGCCCGCCAAAATGCGGATGTGGTTTTTGCGCATTTTGCCTGCTGAGTAGGCGATGAGCTGGTGTCCGTTGTCCAAAGTCACGCGGTAGCGTGAGTCGGGTAACACCTCGTTGACGATGCCCATCATCTCAATCAGGTCGTCTTTTGCCATGTAAATTCCTTCAATACCGTAATGTGTGCCGCACCACAATTGCCCCCAAGGTCTGGGGAACAATGCCGCTACTCATCTGCTCGTCAAAGCAATGTGCGCGTGGGGGCTTGATCTTTTGCGCCGGACGCCCCGATGTGAGACATTTGGCAAAGCCTCTAATTATAGCAAAGTGGATTGCTTTCAAGGGCGCAGGGTGTGGCGGTGTGGCCTACAGGCCAAAGCAGCTGGCGCTCAGGCCAGCATGCATGTCACTGGGGTGTTGCGGCCAAGGCCAGCATGACCTCGCGGTACATGTCTTTGAGTGGCTCGATGTCGTGCACCGCCACATACTCGTTGATTTTGTGAATGGTGGCGTTGGGCGGGCCTAGTTCTATGACTTGCGGGCAAATGTTGGCGATGAAGCGGCCGTCGCTGGTGCCGCCCGTGGTGGACAGCTGTGTTTCTATGCCGGCCACCGTGCGTATGGCGTGCTGCACAGCATGTACCAAAGGGCCAGGCGTGGTTAAAAACGGCATGCCGCTGATGGACCAGGTCAGGTCGTATTCGAGCTGGTGCGCGTCCAATATCGCCCGCACACGGCTTTGCAGCGCCTCGGGCGTGCTTTCGGTGCAAAAGCGGAAATTGAAGTCGATGACCACCTCGCCCGGAATCACGTTGCTCGCGCCAGTGCCGCCGTGTATGTTGCTCACCTGCCAGCTGGTGGGTGGGAAAAAGTCGTTGCCCTCATCCCAAGTGCACGCGGCCAGCTCGGCCAGCGCAGGCGCTGCTTGGTGGATGGGGTTGCGTGCCAAGTGTGGGTAAGCGATGTGTCCTTGTATGCCCTTGACGCTCAAGCGTCCGCTCATGCTGCCGCGGCGTCCGTTTTTGATCATGTCGCCAGTGCGCTCAATGGACGTGGGCTCGCCCACGATGCAAAAGTCCAGGCGTTCGCCGCGTGCGCTCAGTGCTTTGCACACCTCCACCGTGCCGTGTACGGCAGGGCCTTCCTCGTCGCTGGTGATGAGAAAAGCAATCGACAGCGGGGCCTGCGGCGCGGCGGCGCGAAATTCGCGCACGGCCACCACCATGGCGGCCAAGGACGCCTTCATGTCGCTGGCGCCTCGGCCAAACAACTTGCCGTCTTTGTGCGTGGGCACAAAGGGGTCTGTGTCCCAAGCTTCTACCGGGCCCGTGGGCACCACGTCGGTGTGCCCAGCGAATACCAACAAGGGCGCAGGCTCATCATTGGCCAATGCGGGCGCGGTGAACTTGGCCCACAAGTTGTGCACTTGGGCCGCACCCGAACCAAACACCATGCGCTCGCACTCAAACCCCAAGGGTGTCAGCTCGTTGGCCAACACGTCTTGGCAACCCAGGTCCAGGGGCGTGACCGAGGCCTTGGCCAGCAATGCTTCGGTGAGGGTGAGGGCGTTGTACATGGCTGGGCGCGGTGCGGTTGCGGTTGCGGTTGCGGTGACTCGTGTGGGCGGGGCTTTGTGCGTGATGCGTTTGATGGGTGTGGATGATCCGATGACCACACAGTGACCCGTCACTGCATCAGTCGCGCAACAACTCGTTCAAGCTGGTTTTGGCGCGGGTCTTGGCGTCCACACGCTTCACGATGACAGCGCAGTACAAGCTGTATTTACCGTCGCTAGAAGGCAGGTTGCCACTGACCACTACAGAGCCCGCAGGGATGCGTCCGTAGGTCACCTCGCCGGTCGCGCGGTCGTAAATTTTGGTGCTTTGACCGATGTACACAC
>JANREF010000168.1 GCA_030726195.1 Burkholderiaceae bacterium
AAAGCCCAAGCCCAAGCAAAGACACAAATGCCAGCCACGGCACACAGGGCACACAGGGCACACAGGGCACACAAGGCATGCCGGATGCGCCCGCTTGGTCGCTCCCTTGGCTGAGCGAGCAACTGCGCTCGCACGCACCCAGCCCTGACTTAGGCTTGGCACTGATTTACAGAAACACCGTTTGGCGCGGCTGGATAGACAACATGACCGCTCAATACCCCAGCGTCTGCGGCGTGCTTGGCGCTGAGTGGGCGCGCGCGTCCGCGCGTGAATACCTGCTCGTTCACCCGCCCAGCTCACCCGTGATGCTGGATGTGGGAGAGCACTACCCCACATTCCTGACACAGTTCGAACCTGCACGACCCTGGCCGTGGCTGGCCGATGTGGCGCAATGCGACTGGCTATGGAGCCGCGCCCACGTGGCAGGCGACCAAGCCACCTTGGGCACCGATGCTTGGCTGGACGCACTGTCCAGACCCGAGACCTCGGTCCTACGTATACACGCCAGTTGTCACTGGCATTTCAGCCGTGCAGCCCCGATTGCGCAACTGTGGGGAATTGGGCGTGAGCGACGCGCCGACACGCAGCCCCAGTGGCAGCCTGAAGGCTTGTTGCTCACGCGCCCTGCATCTGAGGTCATGAGCTGCGCCATAGACGCGCCTGAATACGCATTTTTGGAGTCCATCGCCGGTGGCAACACCTTGGCCCAAGCCCTGCAAGCCATGTTGGATGCCAGCGCACAAGACGAGCAACACGCAACCAACACCGACGAGACAGGCATAGGCCTAGGCATAGACTTTGCCGCGTTCAGCGCCAAGCTCATGCGCTTGGGCGTGTTCAGCGCTGACGGCCACAGCGCCTCAGTTGAGTCGACGTGACCTGCGGCATCGCATGCGCGGCACCCAGCAACCAAGCACAAACCAATCACCAACCCACCACCACTCAACAAGGAGACACCACACATGAACAGCTCATTCAACAACCGCCGCACACAACTTCTCAATACATTGGCCCATTGGATATCGCCCTCATTGCTAGCGCTGTTGGCTCGCATCGCCATGGGGTCGGTGTTTTGGCTGTCGGCGCGCACCAAGGTCGACGGCGTCATCACGCTCAAAGACAGCACATTCTTTTTGT
>JANREF010000169.1:0-4418 GCA_030726195.1 Burkholderiaceae bacterium
TGCTGCGCTTGATGCCGTATTCCAGGTTGGCCTGCACGTTCAAGTGTTCAAACAAACTGGCTTCTTGAAACACATAGCCAATCGCGCGTGCCCAAGTGGGTGTGAAGTGTTGGCGGCTGTCGTCTTGCCAGACGTGTGCGCCCAGCGCAACCACACCTGAGGCGCGCTCCAAGCCCGCAACACAGCGCAGCACGGTTGTTTTGCCAGAACCCGATGGTCCAAAGAGCACCGTAATGCCGCGTGCTGGCAAGTGCACATCCAGCGCCAGTGCAAAGTCTTCGCGTTTCAGCGACAACTGCACGTGCAGTTGCGTGGGTAATGTTGCTGCTGCTGATGATGATGATGCTTGTGCAGGCATGCTGGCGATGTGCGTGTGGGGGCTTTGCGTCATGGCGTGACCTTGTGTCCGCGTGTTTTAAGCCGTGTGAGCAGCAGCAACACCGCAAAAGAAAACACCACCATCAGCCCTGCCAGCCAATGCGCCTGTGTGTACTCCAAGGCTTCGACGTGGCCAAATATTTGCGTAGACACCACACGCGTCTCGCCCGGTATGTTGCCGCCAATCATCAGCACCACACCAAACTCGCCCATGGTGTGCGCAAAGCTCAGTACCGTGGCCGTGAGCAAGCCAGGTTTGGCCAGCGGCAGTGCCACGGTGAAGAAGGCATCCAGCGGTGTGGCACGCAAGGTGGCCGCCACTTCCATGGGGCGCTTGCCAATGGCTTCGAAGGCGTACTGTATGGGTTGCACCGCAAAGGGCAGTGAAAAAATCACAGAGCCGATGAGCAAGCCCGTGAATGAAAACGACAGCAGACCAAGCCCTAGGTATTGCGTGAGCATGCCCACCCAGCCGTTGGGCCCCAGCAGCACCAGCAAGTAAAAGCCCAACACTGTTGGCGGCAGCACCAAGGGCATGGTGACCATGGCCGCAATGGGGCCGCGCCACTTGGATGCGGTTTGCGACAGCCACCAAGCCAGCGGCGTGGCAATGAGCAGCAACACCACGGTGGTGAGCGCGGCCAGTTTGAGTGTGAGCGCAATGGCTTGCCACGCCTCTGGGGTGATGGGGACTGTCATGTGTGGTGTCTATACCGTGTAACCAAACGACTGGATGATGGTGCGCGCCGCAGGGCTGCGCAGGTAGCGCATCAATGCCATGGCCGCTTCGTTTGCGCGTGCGCGCTGCAGCAACACCGCGTCTTGCGCAATAGGGGTGTGCAATGGGCCGGGCACCACCCAGACCGATCCGTTGGCAACTTGGCCGTTGTGGCTGACCTGTGACAGCGCCACAAAGCCCAGTGTGGCGTTGCCTGTGGCCACAAACTGGTAGGTTTGCCCAATGCTGGCACCTTCCACCATCTTGGGCATCAGCGCAGTGGTCAAGCCCAGATGCGTCAGCACCTCATGTGCGGCCACACCATAGGGCGCGAGCTTGGGGTTGGCCAGTGCAATGGTGTCAAACTGCCCGGTGCGCAAGATATCAGCAGAGCCATTGATGAGCCCGGGCTGCGCACTCCACAGTGCCAACTGGCCTGTGGCGTAGGTCATGCGCGAGCCTGCAACAGCCAGCTTGTTGACCTCTAGGCGCTGCGCGGTGGCCTGGTCGGCACTGAGCAACACATCAAACGGCGCGCCATTGCTGATCTGTGCAAACAGCTGCCCGGTGGCCCCAAACGCCACCACGGCGCGGTGCCCCGTGTCTTGTTCAAAAGCCGCCGCAATGCGCTGCATGGGCGCTGTGAAGTTGGCGGCCACAGCAACGCGCACCTCGCCTGCACGGCTGGCACACGCCAGCACGAGCACAGCAGCCATGCACAGTGCTTTCTTAACCCGTGGACCCCACACAATACTCATGACGCTCCTGCGGTGTGCCTAAAATGAATAGCAAGAATATCACGCTATTCTTTTATTGAATAGCGATCAGGCTTTAACACTTGAAGGCTTTGGGTCATCAAAACTGTGTCACCACGCACCACGCACCTCCAGAACGCAACATCACCGCACACCATGACCACCGCACGCATTCAATTTGAAGATGTACTGGGCAGCAGCACCACCGACAAACGCGTGGAGGTGTTGCGCAGCGTGCACCAAGTGGGCTCCATTTCGCAGGCTGCGCGCGCCAACGGCGTGAGCTACAAAGCCGCATGGCAAGCACTGGAAACGTTGGGTAACTTGTCCGGTGTACCACTCATCGAAAAAGCCGTCGGCGGCTCTGGCGGCGGCGGCGCCCGCCTAACGCCCGAAGGCCTGCAAGTGCTGCGTGCTGCCGATGCGCTCCACAGCGCGCGGGTGCAAGCACTGGCCGCCATCAGGGGCGACAACAGCACCGGCACACTACCGCTGCAGGCCATAGCCGGTGTGGGCTTGCGCACCAGCATGCGCAACCAACTGCCGTGTACGGTAACGGCCATACGACGCGCACAAGGCGCAGTGTGGGTAAGCCTTGGTCTGTCAGATGGCCAAACACTGCACGCCAAAATCACCGCCGAAAGCGAGCAGTTGCTGGGCTTGGCCAAAGGCATGGCCGTATTGGCCATGTGCAAAGCCGCCGCTGTGACCGTGGCACCCACCATCGTGGCCATGGGCGGCATCAACCTACTGCGCGGGTGCATTTCCAGAAGCGGGCGCTCCAAAGAGGACCAACAAGTGGGCGTCGAATTGTGCAAGGGCTTGCAGCTTGCAGGCTTTGCTGTGCAAGGCCATGTGCTCAAAAACAAACAAGCGGTCATGGCGGCGATTGACGAGTCGGCCGTGGTGATTGCGTTGTTGGGCTAGGTCGTGCAAGCGACCCGCTGTCCTAAACTAGAAGTTGAATCTAGAAATTGACTCTAGAAGTTGACTCACGACTGAATCATTACATTGCATCTGATTGTTTGGAGCTCACAGCATGTCTTATCTGATTGCCTTAGACCAAGGAACCACCAGTTCTCGTGCCGTGGTGTTCAACCGCGACGGCTCGATCAAGGCGCTGGCCCAGCAAGAGTTTGCACAGCTGTACCCGCAACCCGGTTGGGTAGAGCACGACCCCATGGCGATTTGGCACACGCAGCGCGATGTGTTGGCGCGGGTGCTCAAGACGGCTGGGGTGGGTGCGCATGAGGTGGCGGGCATAGGCATTACCAACCAGCGCGAAACCACCTTGGTGTGGAACAAGCACACGGGCCAGCCCATACACCATGCCATCGTGTGGCAAGACCGCCGCACCACAGCCATTTGTGACGGGCTGCGAGACGCGGGCCTGTTGGATGAGGTGCGCAGTAAAACGGGTTTGCTACTAGACCCCTATTTTTCAGGCACCAAAATCCGTTGGATGCTAGACCATGTGCCAGGCGCACAAGCTTTGGCGCAGCAGGGGGACTTGCTGTTTGGCACGGTAGACACTTGGCTTGTTTGGCAGCTCACAGGCCGCAAGCGCCATGTGACAGATGTGAGCAATGCGGCGCGCACCATGCTGTTCAATATTCACACCGGGCAGTGGGACGATGCCTTGTTGTCCGCGCTCGACATACCGCGCTGCATGTTGCCCGAGGTATTGCCTTCCAGCGCTGACTTTGGGCATACCGATGCGAGCGTGGTGGGGCACAGCTGGCCCATTGGAGGTGTGGCTGGTGACCAGCAGTCGGCGATGTTTGGCCAAACTTGCTTTGTGGCGGGGCAAGCCAAGAATACCTACGGTACGGGCTGCTTCATGCTCATGCACACAGGCACGCAAGGCTTGTCCAGTCGCAATGGCTTGCTCACCACGCGTTTGGCCCAGTGGGGCACGCAGCCCACCTATGCCTTGGAGGGCAGCGTGTTCATGGGCGGTGCCGTGGTGCAGTGGCTGCGCGATGGCTTGGGGGCCATCAACAGCAGCGCCGACGTGCAAGCACTGGCCGCCAGTGTGGCCACTACCGCGGGTGTGGTGATGGTGCCTGCGTTTACAGGCTTGGGCGCGCCGTATTGGTTGCCTGATGCGCAGGGCAGTATCACCGGCCTGAGCCGTGGCACCACCATGGCGCACATCGCCCGCGCGGCCCTTGAGAGCATTGCCCTGCAAAGCACGGCCTTGTTACAGGCCATGAGCAAGGATGCACAAAGCCACGGCGGGCAGTCGATGACCGAGTTGCGTGTGGACGGCGGCGCGTGCGTGAACGATTTGCTCATGCAAATGCAGGCCGACTTGGCTGGGGTGGCGGTGGTGCGCCCGCAGGTGGTGGAGACCACGGCTTTGGGGGCGGCCTACTTGGCCGGTTTGCAGGTCGGGCTGTACCAAGACTTGGCACAATTGCAGGCCCAGTGGCGGGTGCAGCGGGTGTTTGAGCCGCAGTGGTCGCGTGAACAAGCGCTGGAGAAAATGAACCAGTGGGAGCGCGCTGTGGCCGCGTTGCCCAAAGCCTAAGGCGGGCTTGGGTGAGTCTGAGCTGCCCCCAGTT
>JANREF010000169.1:4518-5656 GCA_030726195.1 Burkholderiaceae bacterium
GCGTCTACGTGCGCCCAGTGCGGGCGTCGTGGCGATACCTACAATAGCAAGCATGAATGCATTGACCGCTTTGACCGACCTGTACCGCTACCTGTTTCAAGTGTCCAGCGACCCTAAGATTTGGTTGACCCAAGTCTTTGTGGTGGTGCTGGCCACTGTCACGTGCAACTTCTTTCTCATGCGCGTCTTAGACGCCGCTGGGCGCGGCGTGGCCAAAACTGAATCCTTGTGGGACGACGCTTTGTTAGAAGCCGCTCGCATTCCGGTGCGTTTGTTTGTGTGGACGATTGGCCTTACCGTGGCGGCCAAGGTGCTCACCAATGCGACCGAGTCCTCGTTGTTGGCGTTTTGGCCCGAGGTGCGCAGCATTGCCTACATCGTGATCGTGACCCTGTTTTTCACACGCTTCATCACGTTTGCAGAGGCCAATGTGATTGATGCCAAGCGCGTGAGCGCGCCCATGGACCACACCACGGCCAAAGCCATTGCCAAGCTGCTGCGTTTGAGCGTGATGATCACGGCATTTTTGGTGGCGTTGCAAACGCTGGGCTATTCCATCTCGGGCGTCTTGGCTTTTGGTGGCGTGGGTGGTGTGGCCGTTGGCTTTGCAGCCAAAGACTTGCTGGCCAACTTCTTTGGCGGCTTGATGATTTACCTAGACAAGCCGTTTTCAGTGGGTGAGTGGGTGCGTTCGCCTGACCGCGAAATTGAGGGCACAGTCGAAGACATTGGCTGGCGTCTCACGCGCATTCGCACGTTTGACAAGCGACCGCTGTACATCCCTAACTCGATGTTTGCCTCTATCGTGGTGGAAAACCCATCGCGCATGCAGCACCGCCGCATTTACGAAAACATTGGCATACGCTACGAGGACGCTCATGTGTTGCACGCGGTGGTGAACGACGTGCGCGAGATGCTCAAAAACCACCCCGACGTGGCCCAAACGCAAACCCAAATTGTGCACTTCAACGCCTACGCGGCCTCGCACCTGGAGTTCATGGTGTATGCGTTCACAGTCACCACCGACTGGCTCAAATACCATGCCGTCAAAGAAGATGTGCTCACCAACATCATGGCGATTGTGCAGCAGCACGGCGCGCAGTTTGCGTACCCCACCCACACCGTGCACATGGCCGAA
>JANREF010000170.1:0-18341 GCA_030726195.1 Burkholderiaceae bacterium
CCAACTGCGTGGCCATCGCGCCAACCGCCACCATCTCCAACATCATTGGCGTGGACGCATCAATTGAGCCTTGCTTTGGCAACCTATCGGTGAAGTCCAACCTGTCGGGCGAATTCACTGTGGTCAACAGCTACTTGGTGCGTGACCTCAAGCGCCTGGGCTTGTGGGACGATGTCATGGTCATGGACCTGAAACACTTCGACGGCTCGCTGCGCGCCATCGATCGCATCCCAGACGAGATCAAGGCCTTGTACGCCACCGCATTTGAAGTCGATACCAAGTGGTTGGTTGAAGCTGGCGCACGTCGTCAAAAATGGATTGACCAAGCGCAGTCGCTCAACATTTACATGGCTGGCGCATCAGGTAAGAAACTGGACGAAACCTACAAGCTCGCTTGGATTCGCGGCTTGAAGACCACCTACTATTTGCGCACCATGGCGGCTACAAGCATTGAGAAATCAACCGGACGCAGCGGACAAATGAACGCCGTGTCCAACGAGTCAGGCCCCGTCGGTGCGAGTGCTATTGCGCCCAGCGCGGAGCCAGCAGTTGCAGCAACAGACGTCAAGTTTTGTGCCATCGATGACCCAGGTTGTGAAGCATGCCAATAACCAAGCGTGCTTGAGCTCGACGTCACAACCACAGCACAAGCACTGAACCACAACAACACGACAACAACGCGAAGATTGAAGACACACAAGGCGCATGCATTTGATGCATGCGCACAACACACTGAGCAATAAGTTGCCTTATTCGCTTTGCGTTTTCAACTCTCGCTTTGATAATTCAACCAACCGGAACACTTACAACTATGTTGACTTGGGATAACGACTCCTCCACCGCGAGCCAAACATCAGCATCTACAGACGCCGCGTCTGTTGCATCGACTGCACATGCTGCAGCGCACAGCATTGCTGCCTCTACCAACAACACATCCGCAATGGGCGCAAGTGTTGCCGCCTCATCTGGCGCACACACCATGAGCGCACCCAGCGCCGGTCGCGTCAAAGCATCCGACAAGCGCATCATCAACGGCAAGACAGACGTCAACCAGTTGGTGCCTTTCAAATACAAATGGGCTTGGGAAAAATACCTTGCCTCTTGCGCCAACCACTGGATGCCGCAAGAAGTGAATATGACGCGTGACATCGCGCTGTGGAAAGACCCCAACGGCTTGACCGACGACGAGCGTCGCCTCATCAAGCGCAACCTGGGCTTTTTCGTAACCGCCGACTCATTGGCCGCCAACAACATCGTGTTGGGCAGCTACCGCCACATTACAGCGCCTGAGTGCCGCCAGTTTTTGTTGCGTCAAGCGTTTGAAGAGGCCATCCACACCCACGCCTACCAATACATTGTTGAGTCACTGGGCTTGGACGAGGCAGAAATTTTCAACGCGTACAACGAAGTTGAATCGATTCGCGACAAAGATCAGTTCCTGATCCCATTCATCGATATCTTGTGTGACCCCAACTTCAAAACAGGCACCATTGAAACCGATCAAGCTTTGCTCAAGTCGCTGATTGTGTTTGCATGCTTGATGGAAGGCATGTTCTTCTACGTGGGCTTCACCCAAATCTTGGCTTTGGGCCGTCAAAACAAAATGACAGGTGCTGCCGAGCAGTACCAGTACATCTTGCGCGACGAGTCTATGCACTGCAACTTTGGCATCGACGTGATCAACCAAATCAAGCTCGAAAACCCAGCTTTGTGGACCGCCGAATTCAAGGCAGAAATCAATGCCTTGTTCTTGAAGGCAGTTGAGTTAGAGTATCGGTATGCAGAAGACACCATGCCACGTGGCGTGTTGGGTTTAAACGCATCAATGTTCAAAGGCTATTTGCGTTACATTGCTAACCGTCGCGCACAACAAATTGGTTTAGAGCCCATGTTCCCGAATGAAGACAATCCCTTCCCTTGGATGAGTGAAATGATTGACCTGAAAAAGGAACGTAACTTCTTTGAGACTCGTGTGATCGAGTATCAAACCGGTGGCGCCCTGTCTTGGGACTGATCTAATTTACATGCCGTCCAACTTTTTAAAGCCCACCACTGCGTTGTCGAATGCAGTGGTGGGCTTTGTCGCAGAATTCTTTGGTGTCACTTGCACGCCGCACACTGTGCGGGTTGCAGGTCATACCTCTGAGTCGCCTAGCGCGCATAACAGCACGCTAGGTGTTATTTGAAAATCCAATAAGGAGAAAATCATGGCAACTGCAAAGAAAGCACCGGCTAAAAAAGCCGCCGCTAAGAAAGCCCCGGCGACTAAAGCCGTTGTAAAAAAAGTTGTGGCGGCTAAAAAGCCAGCCGTAAAGAAGGCGCCTGCCAAAAAGGTAGTTGCTAAGAAGGCTGTAGCAGCCAAAAAGCCAGCAGCTAAAAAAGTAGCCGCTAAGAAAGTTGCTGCAAAGAAGCCAGTAGCCAAGAAGGCCGTAGCAGCTAAGAAGCCAGCAGCCAAGAAAGTTGCTGCAAAGAAGCCAGCAGCGAAGAAGGCCGTGGCAGCTAAGAAGCCAGCAGCCAAAAAAGTAGCCGCCAAGAAAGTTGCTGCAAAAAAGCCAGCAGCTAAAAAAGCAGTTGCCAAGAAGCCTGTTGCTAAGAAAGCTGTCGCAGCTAAAAAGCCTGCCGCAAAAAAAGTAGCAGCTAAGCCAGCAGCAAAAAAAGCTGCGCCTAAGAAGGCCGCAGCTCCAAAAAAAAAAGTAACGGCTAAAAAGCCTGTTGCAGTGGCCAAGACAACCTTGACACCACAAGCAGCATGGCCGTTCCCAACTTCTAGCAAGCCCTAAGGCAGACGCTAGTCGTAGGATCAAAAGCCCAAAACAGGCGACTGTTTTGGGCTTTTTTGCGTCTGATGGTTTGGCGCAGTGCTAAGCGCTGGGGCTTAGGCGCGCGGCGTTTGTGCAAGCGCAACTGTGGCGCACGCCATGGCAGAACAATAGACTTCTCAATCTACTCAAACTGACCTGCTCCCTACTGCTCCCTACTGCTCCGTATTGCTCCCTATTGCTCCGTATTGCTCAGTATTGCCCGTACTGACGCCTACTGAGACATGCCAAGACCCATGAATGCGTATCTTGATCTAACCTGCTCTACGGAGGTCGGCTACAAGGTATTGACGCCTGCTGCGCCCGACTACATGCCATTGAAACCGACCAAGACAAACTAAGGCCAACCGAGAGGCCAACCAAGGCCGACCAAGGCCTAACAAGACCCAAGAAGACCTACAAGGCCCCAGACAATTGCCTACAAGCCGTTAAGGTGCAGCCGCGTAGCGCAGTTGGGTCCTGTAGCCCACCATGCGCGTGGCATCAGCCTCAACGGTTGGCCAGCGCACAGTCACGGGGTAGCGGCGCTTGGCGTCAAGACGCTGCGGTGCTTGCGCCCAGTCACTGGGCACAACGGTGTGCGTCATGAACACTTGGTCATTGGCATCTGTGAGCAACACTTGAATGTTGGGCACACCGAGCTGCACATCACCCATGTTCTCAACCGTGATGTCCAACTGCAATTCACCGCTGTACAAGCGCATCACCGATGAGGACAAAATGCGCAGTTGTGTGACGTCTTGTATGGGCGCAATGCTGCAGCCCAGCTGCTCGCACACCTGCTGCGCCGCAGGCTGCAGTTGCGGCACACGTGCTACCAACCACGCACGCTGCCAGTAAGCGAGCTGCAGCCCAGCGAGCAGCAGCAGCACCACAACGGTGAGGCCAGACCACCAGCTAAAGCCGGCGCGCTTGGATACGGGGTCGGCACTCGCGTCTGTGCCTGTATGGGCTTGTAGCTCGTTGGCCTGCACAGCAAACAAAGCTGCATCTTGTCCATCGGGGCGCTCTATATGCGGCTCAGTTTGAGCACCAGCAGCCCCCAGCAATGCACCATGCGCATCCCCACTGTTGGCAAAGGAGGCGTCTGTGCGATCCAGCGCGGGTTCGTTGTTGGGCGCTGAGGGGGGTGTCGATGTTGGATTCGCCGCGGCACTCGACATCTGATCAAGCGCTTCAGGCGCGGGCTCGGGTTGCGCCTTACCAGCATCTGGTTTTGGAGGGATGGCGTCGTCCATGGCTTGCGCCAAACTGTCCCAGCTCCAACCCCTTGGCTCTGGCGGTGTGTTCTGCTGGGTCGCTCCGGCCGCCCCAGCCACGCCTGCCGCAGGCACTGCGGGCTGCGCAGGATCTGAAGGCTTTAACGAATCTAGAGGATCTGTAGAGTCTGAAGGATCGGATGGCTCTAGGGGACCCAACGGATCTGACGGATCTGAGGCATCTGTAGTGTCTAGCGGCTGCTTTGCTTGTACCGGCTGCGTAGGCTGCGCGGAATCGGCCGCGTGGCGCGCGCTCGACGCTGGCATGGGCTCCTGCGGCACGGCCTGTCGCGTTCCAGGCGCTTGCGGCGCGGCGGTTGGCGTGTCATCGCCATAGCCGCTGTGTGCGGGTGCCAAAGTTGGAATGCCAGTATGCGCAACCGCATCGAACAGGTAATGACAACGGCCGCAGCGCGCCCAGCCCTTGGAGCGCTGCAAGGCACCCACATCCGCCTGCAAAGGCGTTTGGCAGTGTGGGCACTGCGTGCTGAGTTGAACGGGGGAGCGATTGTCTTCGAACATGCCTGTCATCACCTCAATGTTTGTGTGCACCCATGAGCGCCCAGCCCTCTTGCTCGTCTAATACTTCCAGTTGCATGTAGGGCGCATAGGCGGCCTTCAACTCATCGGTTTGGCGACTCAAAATACCGGCCAGTACCAACGCGCCACCCGCTTGCACATGCGCGCACAGCAGCGGCGCCAAAACCTTCAGTGGCGTGGCCAAAATATTGGCTAGTACAACGGCGTACTCACCGCTGGCCTTGTCGGGCAAGCCCGCTTGCAAAGGCGTGTTATTCACACTGGCGTTGGCCACAGTGGCTTGCACAGCCGCGTCGTCAATGTCGACGGCATCAATGTTGGTTGCTCCAAACTTAGACGCCGCCATGGCCAAAATACCAGAGCCACAACCGTAATCTAAAACGCGGTGTCCACTCAGGTCGCGCTGCGCAATCCAACGCAAACACATGCGTGTGGTTGGATGCGTGCCGGTGCCAAAGGCCAAGCCTGGGTCAAGACGCAGCGCAATCTTCGCGGCTTGTGGCGGCTCGTGCCATGTGGGCACAATCCAAAAGCTGGGGGTGATTTCAACCGGCTCAAACTGAGACTGCGTCAAACGCACCCAATCCTGATCGGCTACCGTCACAATGGCGGCCACACTGCACGTGGCAAAGAAGTCTTGCAGCTCCAGCAACTGCGCAGCCTCGCTGGCAGCGGCTTGCGTGGTGAACAGCGCGTTGATGCGCGAGCGGTTCCAGCCCGGCTCGGGCGCTGGCATATCGGGCTCACCAAACAAGGCTTGCTCCGCATCGGTGTGCGCGTCTGCATCCTCAACGGACACACTGAGGGCATCCAATGCCTCCAGCGCGTCGCTGACGGTTTCAACGTGCTGTTGCGGCACCAGTAATTTCAACTCAAACATGCTGTCCTTTGTTGGGCTTGAATGGCAACCAAGGCGAATCACCTCGGATGCTGCTCTAGCCAACTTTCCAAATAGTGAATATTGGTGCCACCGGCAATGAATTTCGCATCCACCATCAGCTCGCGATGCAGCGGTATGTTGGTTTTAATGCCTTCAACCACCATCTCAGACAGCGCCGAGCGCATGCGGGCCAGGGCCTGCTCGCGGGTGTCGCCGTGCACAATCAGCTTGCCAATCATGGAGTCGTAGTTCGACGGCACGGTGTAGTTGTGATACGCGTGCGAGTCCACACGCACACCCGGGCCGCCAGCGGTGTGCCAGCCTGTGATGCGGCCGGGGGATGGGAAGAACTTGAAGGGATCCTCCGCATTGATGCGGCACTCGATGGCGTGGCCTCTGATCTCAACTTGCTTTTGTGTGAACGCCAGCTTTTGACCTGCTGCCACTTCAATTTGCGCACGCACGATGTCGATACCTGTGACCAGCTCAGTCACGGGGTGCTCCACCTGCACGCGGGTGTTCATCTCAATGAAGTAAAACTCGCCGTTTTCGTACAAAAACTCAAACGTACCCGCACCGCGGTAGCCAATCTTTTTACAAGCGGCCACACAGCGCTCGCCAATTTTCTCAATCAGGCGACGTGGGATACCGGGCGCTGGTGCTTCTTCAATGACTTTTTGGTGGCGACGCTGCATGGAGCAGTCGCGCTCACCCAAATACACCGCATTCTTAAAGGTGTCGGCAATGATTTGCACTTCCACGTGTCGTGGATTTTGCAAATACTTTTCCATGTACACCTCGGGGTTGCCAAAGGCAGTACCGGCCTCGGCCTTGGTGGTCTGCACCGCGTGCAACAAGGCCGCCTCGGTGTGCACCACGCGCATACCGCGCCCACCACCGCCGCCTGCGGCCTTGATGATGACGGGGTAGCCTACGGCCTTGGCCGTGCGTTTGATGGTGGCAGGGTCGTCGTTCAAGGCGCCCTCTGAACCTGGCACGGTGGGCACACCGGCCCTGATCATGGCTTGCTTGGCTGAGACTTTGTCGCCCATCAGTCGAATCGATGCAGCGGTGGGCCCAATGAACACGAAGCCACTGTTTTCAACACGCTCGGCAAAGTCGGCGTTCTCACTCAAGAAACCGTAACCCGGGTGTATCGCCTCGGCATCGGTGACTTCAGCCGCCGAGATGATGGCTGGCATATTGAGGTAGCTGTGCGTCGACGACGCAGGGCCAATACAAACAGCCTCGTCGGCCAACTTGACGTACTTGGCATCGCGGTCGGCTTCGGAATACACCATGACGGCTTTCACACCCATTTCGCGGCAAGCGCGTTGGATGCGAAGTGCGATTTCGCCTCGGTTGGCTATCAGTATTTTCTTAAACATAGGCCTGGGCTTACTCAATCACAAACAGCACTTGGCCGTATTCGACAGCTTGCCCGTCCTCCACCAACACTTTGGTGATGGTGCCTGCGTGGTCGGCTTCAATCTCGTTGAGAATCTTCATGGCCTCCACAATACACAAGCGTTGGCCAACCTTGACTTGCATACCCACGGTTGCAAACGGCTCAGCACCAGGGCTGGCCGCACGGTAAAACGTGCCCACCATGGGTGACTTCAGACTGTGGCCGGTCTCGACTGGCGCAGCCGCCGGCGCTGCAGATGCTGCAACGGGCGCGGCAGCAGGCGCTGGCGCCATCACAGGTTGCGCAACGGGCATCGCCACGGCGTGCGCAAAGCCCGCATGGGGGTCGGCTTTCACAATACGAACCTTGCCCTCGGCCTCGGTGATCTCCAGTTCAGACACGTTGGACTCAGACACCAAGTCAATCAGCGTCTTCAGTTTGCGTAAATCCATGTTCAATCCTCTAATAGTGCGACAGTTGGGCAGCCGCGTGGGGATACACAGCTGCTGGGCGGCGCTCGCCCGTTGATCGGTCAATACCTACTACCTACACGCCACAGCTGAGCTGAGAGCGCCACCAAGGTGTGGGCTCAAGCAAAGGCAGCTGCTGCTGTGCGGTGCAACGCAGTGTACTAGACAAAGGCCGACTCACCACTGGCGTCCAATCAGAAATAAATCAGTTTTAAATGTAATAAAGCTTACTTTGAGCGACGTACAGACAAAAAGAAGTCAAAAAACAAAATATTAAGCTCAATTAGGTTTGAACGGATGCAAACCAACTGGTGAGATCCTGTTCGTCCAATTTGCCTGTTTTTTGATGCACGATGGCGCCTGTTTGGTCAAACATAAGCGAAAAAGGCAAACCGCCGCCGGCGTTACCCAAGCTCTTAGACAGCGCCACACCCGCCATGCCCGCAATCCCGACATCGAAACTCAGCGGCATGCGCTGCAAAAACTGCTGCACCGCCGCCGTGTTATCCACAGCGATGGCCAATACCGCTGTATTTGAACGGTGTTGTTGAAAGTAACGCTCAATTAGCGGCAACTCTTCGACACAAGGCGGGCACCACGTGGCCCAAAAGTTAACCAGCAAGGCCCGGCCTCGGTAGGGCTGCAGGGGCAAGTCGCTGCCATCCAGGCGGCTGACCGCGCTGCCCCAAAAAGCCGCCACAGCCTCTGGCAATGCCGCTTGCGGCGTGTGACGTCGCAAACCCACACCCAGCCCCAACGCACCAGCACCAACTGCCGTTAACGCACCGATTAAAAGTCGTCTATCCACGCCAAATCTCCTTTAAACCTACTAAACCGCATCTGCCATGGCTTGGCGCATGGCTGCAACTGCGGCCAAATCACCTCGCGACGCTCGGCCTGTGCTGCCGGCCTTCTTGGGCTTGAGTGCGCCGCGTATGTCGTCTTCATCGTACAAAACCCAATGCACTCCCGTGGGCCAATCAAAGCCCGCCAAGCGCACCACATGGCTCAACGTCACCACCTCCAGTCCGTTCATGCCGGTGGTCTCGGTACTGTCCAAACGCAAGCCCATATTGATCAAGTCGATTTGTGCCATCTTGCTGTCGGGGCTGAACAGCTGAATGAACACGTCGCTCTTATCCGTTGCCAAGCCTTGCCACACGGCCCCCGTGAGGTACGGGTTGTGGTGGATCATGCGTTGCATCCAATGCGCGGCGCAGTCCAACAAGCCAGCCATGGCCTGCTGCTGCGTGTCTGGGCAAAAAATGGCGATGTGCTCGCGCACTGCGGCCTCGAGCAGCGTGTTATCGGGCAGGGGCGTGCGCCCGGGCAAATCCAAATCGTCCAGCGCTTGGCGCTTGGCTGGCCCCCACTCCATGCCGTCTTCGACAATGAGCTTGGCTGCGGCTGCAGCAATTGATAGTGCTTGTTCGTCCATGCATGCATTGTGCCCTCGCCGCAGAAGATGGGCACTGGCCAAGGACTCTGTCCATGCCCGCCTAAAATAGCGCCATGCACATTCATATTTTGGGTATTTGCGGCACATTCATGGGCGGCTTGGCCGCCTTGGCGCGCGAGGCCGGCCATACCGTCACTGGCTGCGATGCGGGTGTCTACCCACCCATGAGCGATCAACTGCGCGCACTGGGCATAGAGTTGATCGAGGGCTTTGGCGAAGAGCAACTCGCGCTCACACCCGACCTGTTTGTCGTAGGCAACGTGGTCTCGCGGGCCAGACTGGCCAGCGGCGCTGCAAAATTCCCACTCATGGAAGCCATTTTGGAGCGAGGCCTGCCCTACACCAGCGGCCCACAGTGGCTGAGCGATCACGTATTGAGGGGGCGACACGTGTTGGCCGTCGCTGGCACGCACGGCAAAACCACCACCACCGCCATGCTCACCTGGGTGCTGGAGCGCTGCGGCCTCACACCGGGCTTCTTGGTCGGTGGCGTGCCATTGAATTTCGGCGTATCGGCGCGGCTGGGTCAAGCCAGCCAAGCGGGTGCACGGCCTTTTTTTGTGATCGAAGCCGACGAATACGACACCGCATTTTTCGACAAGCGCAGCAAGTTTGTGCACTACAGGCCGCGCACAGCCGTACTCAACAACCTAGAGTTTGACCACGCAGACATTTTTGACAACTTGGCCGCCATTGAACGCCAATTTGCGCACCTGCTGCGCACCATACCCGCTGGCGGCCACGTGGTGCTGGAGGCCCACAACGCCGCCCTGGAGCGTGTACTGGCGCAAGGCGTGTACTGCCCCCACAGCAGCTTTGGCACGGGCCAAGCCGATTGGAGCGCCAACGGCCCCGCGCACGATTTTGATGTGCTGCACCACGGCGAAGTGGTGGGGCATGTGACTTGGAACGTGTCCGGTACACACAACCAACACAATGCGCTGGCCAGTATTGCGGCTGCAGCCCACGTGGGGGTGTCGCCTGCGCAAGCTTGCGAGGCACTGGCTGGCTTTAAAAACGTGCGCCGACGCATGGAGTTGCGCGGCAGCGTGCACGCCACGGGCGGCAGCATTGACGTCTTTGACGACTTTGCCCACCACCCCACAGCCATTCGCACCACCGTAGACGGCTTGCGCGATTTGCTGCAGGCCCAAGGCCAGCATGGGGCGAGGATATTGGCCGTATTTGAGCCGCGCAGCAACACCATGAAGCTGGGTGCCATGAAAGACTTGCTGCCCGACAGCCTCACCCACGCAGACTTGGCCTTTTGCCACACCGCAGGCTTGAGCTGGGATGCGGCCAGCGCGCTGGCACCCATGGGCGCGCGCGCGCAGTGCACGGACAACATCGACACGCTCACGGCACAAGTCGTCGCTGCCGCCCAAGCGGGCGACCGCATTGTGTGCATGAGCAACGGCGGCTTCAGCGGCATTCACGACAAGCTACTCAAAGCCTTGCGCGACAAGTTTGCGCCGCAGTGATCATCTGTGGATCAAGCCCGGTATCGCAGTGGTTGCATTCGTTGCGTTCGTTGCATTGGTTGCATTGATCGCAACGGCTACACAGCCCGCACAGCTGGACATGCCCAGCCGTGCGAGGCTTTGCGCATACGGGCCGTGATTGGCGTTAGCCGCGGCGTTGCTGCACCGCTTGACTCAGAACCTCCAACACCTCACCTGAGTCGTCCCAGCCCAAGCACGCATCGGTGATGCTCTGGCCGTAAGTCAGCGCAGCCACATCGTCCTTGCCGGGGGTGAATTTTTGCGCACCCTCGACCAAGTGGCTCTCCACCATCACGCCAAAGACGCTGCTGGAGCCTTGCGCGATTTGCGCGGCCAAGTCTTTGGCCACATCGAGTTGGCGTTCGAATTTTTTGGCGCTGTTGGCATGGCTGCAATCCACCATGAGACGGGGTGGCAGTTTGGCTGCGCTCAGCTCGGCACAGGCCTCGCTCACGCTCTGAGCGTCGTAATTCGGTGCTTTACCACCACGCAAAATAACGTGGCAGTCTTGGTTGCCATTGGTCTGCACAATCGCGACTTGACCCGTTTTATGCACAGACAAAAAGTGGTGGCCGCGAGCCGCCGCCTGAATGGCGTCGGTGGCGATTTTGATGTTGCCATCGGTGCCATTTTTAAAACCAATGGGCGCAGACAAACCTGAGGCCAACTCGCGGTGCACTTGGCTCTCGGTGGTGCGCGCGCCGATGGCGCCCCAGGCGATCAAGTCGCCGATGTACTGGGGCGAAATTACATCCAAAAACTCACTGCCAGCGGGCAAACCCAAGCGGTTGATTTCAATCAACAGCTGACGCGCCATACGCAAGCCCTCGTCGATGCGGTAGCTCTCGTCCATGTAGGGGTCGTTGATCAAGCCCTTCCAGCCCACTGTGGTGCGTGGCTTCTCGAAGTACACACGCATGACCACTTCCAAGGTGTCGGCGTATTTGTCGCGCAACACCTTCAGGCGCTTGGCGTAATCCATGGCCGCCGCGGGGTCGTGTATGGAACAAGGACCAATCACCACCAACAGCCTGTCGTCCTGACCCTGAATCATGTCGCGAATGCGCGCACGTGTACCGGCAATGAGCGTCTCAACAGGTGTGCCAGCGATCGGGAAGAAGCGAATCAAGTGCTCGGGCGGTGGCAGCACGTTGATGTCTTTGATGCGCGCGTCATCGGTTTGGCTGGTCTTCTCAACCTGGTTGTACCAACTGTCGGCGGACTTGCTACCAACGACGGGTTTGCTCTTACTGGTCATGACGGGCTCCTGCGCTGTGGCGCGCTGTGATGGACATATGGGACAAACAAAAAAAAACCGCCTTGCGGCGGTTGTGTGAGAAGAAACAGTAGCGTTGGGCTCAGACTACTAACTCTCGACCGCCAGTTGCGCGTGAGATAAAAAAGTAACCAAACCAAAAGGACTGCTTGTTCATATGACTGAAATGTAGCACATCAAGGCTGAACACAAACTGACGCCCACCCAGTAGCGCACGGTGTGCCCTGCCTTTAAGGCTGGCGTTAGGCCGTACCACCCACGGTCAAACCGTCGATTCGCAAGGTCGGCTGGCCCACACCCACGGGTACGCTTTGCCCCTCTTTACCGCAAGTGCCCACGCCACTGTCCAGCGCCATGTCGTTGCCTATCATGCTCACACGCGTGAGTGCATCTGGGCCGTTACCAACCAAGGTAGCGCCCTTGACGGGATACTTCAGCTGCCCGTTTTCAACCCACCACGCTTGACTGGCAGAAAACACAAACTTGCCCGACGTGATGTCGACTTGGCCGCCACCAAAGTTGGTCGCGTACAAGCCCTTTTTGATGGAGCCAATGATTTCATCGGGTGTGTGCTCGCCGTTGAGCATGTAGGTGTTGGTCATGCGCGGCATGGGCACGTGGGCGTAACTCTCGCGCCTGCCATTGCCCGTGGGCGCCACACCGCTGAGGCGTGCATTCATGCTGTCTTGAATATAGCCGCGCAAAATACCGTCCTCAATCAGGACATTGCGCTGGCTGGCATTGCCTTCGTCATCGATGTTGAGCGAGCCGCGTCGGTCGGCAATCGTGCCGTCGTCCAACACGGTCACGCCTTTGGCCGCTACGCGCTCACCAATGCGACCTGCAAACGCGCTGGAGCCCTTGCGGTTGAAGTCGCCCTCCAAGCCGTGACCGACCGCCTCGTGCAACAAAATACCAGGCCAGCCAGAGCCCAGCACCACGGTCATCTCACCGGCTGGTGCGGCCTGGGCATCGAGATTGGTAATGGCATTGCCCACCGCATCTGTCACGTACTGCTGCACCAAGGCATCGTCAAACATGTCCAAGCCCAAGCGACCGCCGCCGCCTGCGCTGCCGACTTCGCGGCGTGCACCTTGCTGCGCAATCACCGTCACCGACAAGCGCGACAAAGGACGCACATCGGCGGCCATCACGCCGTCGGCGCGCGCCACCATAACCACATCAAACTCGCTGGCCAAACTGGCCATGACTTGCACCACGCGGCTGTCGGCCGCCTTGGCCAAACGCTCTACTTTTTCAAGCAAGGCCACTTTGCTGGCGCTGTCCAAACTTTGCGTGGGGTCTATGCCGCCGTACAAACTGCGCGCCGGCGCGATCAGCTTGGGCGCTACCTTGACGCGCTTGTTTTGCCCTTGGTTGGCAATGGTGCGCACCGTGTGAGCGGCATCGCGCAAGGCGGTCCAAGACAAGTCATCTGAATAGGCAAACGCGGTTTTCTCACCGCTGATGGCGCGTACGCCAACGCCTTGGTCAATCGAAAAACTGCCGCTCTTCACGATACCCTCTTCCAAGCTCCAGCCCTCTGCGCGGGTGTATTGGAAGTACAGGTCGGCGTCGTCTACGCCTGCGCTGAGCATATCGCCCAGTGCGCGGCGCAAGTGGGTCTCGGTCAAGCCGTGGGGCTCTAGCAAGTACTGGTGAGCCGTTTGTAAGCGGGCAATGGTGGGGGTGCGACTGGTCATGCTTGTATTGTAGAAACTTATAGGCCCGCGCGCAGCCGCTGGGCCTTAGCCAAGCCACGCCACGTGGTTACCTAGAATTTGGAGTCGGGGCCGGGCGTAACATCAGGTGCAGCCTGCGGCACCACCTGAGGCGACAGGTCAGGGCTAGGCACACGCATCACGCTGGCTTGTACATCCAGCATGGCGCTGTCGTCTCGCTCGCCCCAGCCCATGGCCAAGGCCTGCGCAAATAGACCCGCGGCCCGTGCGCCCGCACTGGCCGACAGCCCGGCCTCAGTGGCCATGTCCATGGCCAAGCGGGTGTCTTTGGCCAGCAAACGCATGTGCGCCTTCACGCTGGCGTCGCCGGCTAAGGCGCGGCGCATGCGGTCAACGCCAATCCAGCTGTGCCCGCTGGACTGGGCCATCACATCCCAAGTGGTCGCTGCATCCAGGCCCACCGCTTGTGCGAGTTGCGTGGCCTGCGCACTGGCGACCAAATTCATGCCGGCCAGTAAGTTGTTCACCAATTTGGTTTTGGCTGCGTCGCCTACCGCGTCGCCCAAGTCAAACACCGGGTTGGCCAAGGCCTGCAAATAGCCCCACCACTGTTGCCGCTTGGGGCCTGACACCATGAGGCTCATCTGGCCCTGGGCCGCACGCACGGGGCCGCCCGACATGGGTGCATCCAACATGGTCACACCCTGTGTATTCAAGCGCTGCGCGAATTGCTGTACATCATGGGGTGACAAGGTGGGCGTGAGCAACACCCCATGGCCTGCACGCAGCCCACACGCAGCGCCGTGGGCAGCGTCAAACAAGGCCTGCTCACATTGCACGGCATCCACCACACAGACCACGAGCAAGGCCTCGTCACCCAGCGCCTGCGCCACGGCGCTTGCGCTGTCGTGGGCATGTGCGCCCAATGCCCTGGCTTGCGCCATGCGCTGTTCGTCCAGATCGAACACATGGGCCTCTCCACCCACACTGCGCCACCGCGTGAGCATGCCCATGCCCATGTTGCCAACGCCTACAAAACCCAACGCCTTGGCGAGCGGGGCATCAATGGACGGTTGCGGCGCAGTCAATGAAACAACCTCAACTCTGAATCAATCGCTTGGTGCGGGCAATGGCCATCAAAATGCCCAGCCCCATGCCCAAAGTGACCATGGCCGTGCCGCCGTAGCTGATGAACGGCAAAGGCACACCCACCACCGGCAAAATGCCGCTGACCATGCCCATGTTGACAAAGCCATACACAAAGAAATTGAGGGTAATGGAGCCCGCCAACAAACGGGAGAACAACGTGGGGGCCTCCAGCGCGATGACCAAACCACGGAAAATCAAAAACACCAAGCCACTCACCAACAGCACCGTGCCAATGAGGCCAAACTCTTCTGCAAACGCGGCGTAAATAAAGTCGGTGGTGCGCTCGGGAATGAACTCTAAATGCGTTTGCGTGCCCTGCATAAAGCCTTTGCCAAACACACCGCCGGAGCCAATCGCAATCATGCCTTGGATGATGTGAAAGCCTCGGCCCAGCGGGTCTTTGAACGGGTCAAGCAAGGTGCACACGCGCTGCTTTTGGTAGTCGTGTAGCACCACCCAGTCCACGCCAGAGGCGCACCAACTGGGCTCCATGATGATGAGCGTGATGATGCCCGCGCTGGCAATGAGCACGGGCGGCCAAATCAAAGCCCAACTCAAACCCGCAAAATAAATCACAAAGATGCCCGAGGCCAGCACCAGCAAAGACGTGCCCAAGTCGGGCTGCGACACGATCAAGCCCACGGGCAACACCAAAATCAGAGCCGCCACCACGAAATCCAAGGTGCGCATTTGCCCTTCTCTGCGCTGGAACCACCAAGCCAGCATCAGCGGCATGGCGATTTTCAGTATCTCGCTGGGCTGAATCACAATGCCGATATTGAGCCAGCGCTGCGCACCTTTTTTGGTCAGGCCAAAAAGAGCCACCGCAATCAACAACGCCACACCCACGGTGTACAACGGCACGGCGATGCTCATGAGGCGCTGGGGCGTGACCTGCGCCACCAAAAACATCACCACAGCGGCAATCGCCATATTGCGGCCATGATCGACGAAGCGTGTGCCATGGTCAAAACCCACCGAATACATGGTGGCCAAGCCCGCACAGGCCAGTACCACCACGGCAAACACCAGTGGGCCGTCAAAGCCGCTCAACCAAGGCGCAAGTCTGGCCGACCACGTGGATTTTTTGATAACGACAGGCAAGGCCGCTATTATCGTCTGCTAGCGCCACCTTAGAGCGCGTACAACACACCCCCACACATCATGAGCACCACGCACTTGCTGTACCTACACGGTTTCCGGTCGTCACCCCAGTCCACGAAGGCCTGTTTGCTGCACAACTGGCTGAGTGCGCACTACCCTGGTGTGACATGGTTGGCCCCGCAGCTGCCCACCTCACCCCAAGACGCCATGGCGCTCATAGACACGCTCACCGCGCAATGGCCACACGACGGCAGTGCGGTGGTGGGCTCTAGCTTGGGGGGCTTTTACGCCACTTTTGTGGCCCGACAACGCGGCTGGCCCAGCGTGGTGATCAACCCTGCGGTAGCAGCGCACACCCACGGCGAGCGCTTGGTCGGTGAGCACCCCTTGTGGCACGACCCCAGCCAGACCATGCATTTTTTACCCAGCCACGTCGACGAGCTGCGCGCATTGGCACTGGCACGCGCCGATGTCCCCAGCAACACCATGGCCATCGTAGCCAAGGGCGACGAGGTGCTGGACTGGCGCGACATGGCCGCCCACTACCAGCACGCCCAGCTGCACCTGCTGGCCCAAGGCGACCACGGCCTGAGCGACTTTGAGCCCTGGCTAGAGCCCATTGCTGACTTTTTGCAGCTCAGCGCTTAACCCAGACCCCCTCCAAAGGGCCAGCGCCCCTGCGCAGCGGGCGTGGGACAATCTAGCCATGTACCTATTATTTGAAGATGCCGGCAAGTTTTTGGCCGGTCGCATCCTGTCTGAAACAGACGCTTCCTCCCAAGTTGAGCTGGCCTCTGGCAAGCGCCAAAAGGTGAAAGCTGCCAATGCCCTCATCCGCTTCGAGCAACCCAGCCCAGCGGACTTGTTGGCCCAAGCCAGCCATGGCGCACAAGACATCGATTTGGACTTGGCATGGGAGTGCGCAAGCGACGAAGAATTTGGCTTCGCCGACATGGCCAGCGAATACTTTGGCGAAAAGCCAACCGTGGCACAACAAGCCAGCGCCCTCATGCGCTTGTTTGAAGCGCCGCACTACTTTCGCCGCGCAGGCAAGGGTCGCTTTAAAAAGGCCAGTGCCGAAGTGTTGCAGCAAGCCTTGGCCGCCATTGAGAAAAAAGCCGCCGTGCAGGCTCAAGTCGAGCAGTGGACCAGCGACTTGGCCACTGGCACGTGCCCAGAGCCCATTGCACAGCAGCTGTACAAAATTTTATTCAAGCCCGATAAAAACGCGCCGGAATACAAGGCCGTGGTGGCGGCGACCAAGCAAACCCAGCTGGGCCCACTGCAGCTGCTGCAGCAAGCAGGCGCCATACACAGCGCGTTTGAATTCCACTGGCAGCGCTTTTTGTTTGACCAGTTCCCCAAGGGCATCGCCTTCCCGCCCCTGTCCGCACCCGCCATAGACACCGGCGCGCTGCCCTTGTCTGAAGCGCAGGCATTTTCCATAGACGACTCCAACACCACCGAAATTGACGACGCCCTATCGGTTCGTGGCTTGGGCAGTGGCACGGTCACCTTGGGTATTCACATTGCAGCACCGGCGCTGGCCATCAAGCCCGGCGATGCCATCGACGCGGTAGCGCGCTCGCGCATGTCCACCATGTACATGCCCGGCTTCAAAGTCACCATGCTGCCCGACGAGGTGGTGCAGCACTACACGCTGGCCGCAGGACGCGACTGCCCCGCCTTGTCGCTGTACGTCACCATAGACGAGCACACACTGGCCATGGGTGACACCACGACAGTGGTTGAACGCGTGCACATTGCAGACAACCTGCGCCACGATCAATTGGGCGACGTGTTCAATGACGCTTTTTTCGATGCAGACGCCGAGCCGCAAGACATGCCGCGCTGGGGCCGGGAAATGCGTTTTCTCCACCGCTTGGCCAAGCAGCTCAAAGCTGGACGCGAAGTGGTGCGCGGCAAACCCGAGACCTTCAACCGTCCCGACTACAACTTCTCGCTGGTGAAGCCCCAGGGCGCATCAGCGCTGCCAGTGGGCGACGAAACCGTAGAAATCACCGTGCGCCCCAGAGGCTCCAACCTCGACTTGGTCGTGGCAGAGGCCATGATTTTGGCCAACAGCACATGGGGGCAGTGGCTGGGCGCATTAGGCGTACCTGGCATTTACCGCAGCCAAGCCAGCTTGGCCCCAGGCGTGAAAGTACGCATGGGCACCAAAATGGCCCCGCACGCGGGTATTGGTGTGCCAGCCTACGCCTGGAGCACCTCGCCGCTGCGCCGCTACACCGACATGGTCAACCAGTGGCAGCTCATTGCCTGTGCACAGCACGGCGCAACGGCTGCATTGGTCGCGCCGTTCAAACCCAAAGATGCGGCCTTGTTCGCCATCATCAGTGGGTTTGACGAAACTTACAGCGCCTACAACCAATTCCAAAACGCCATGGAGCGCTACTGGACGCTGCGCTACTTGGACCAACAAGGCATTACAGACATCACCGCCGTGCTGTTCAAGGACGGTTTGGTCAGGGCCGACGATGTGCCCTTGGTCGTGCCCGTGATTGGCGCGCAACACATGCCACGCGGCGCACACGTGCGCGTCAAACTGGGCGCGCCAGACCCCATGGCACTGGACATCAGCGGCAGCATCATCGAGCGCTTGGATGCGAACGACGTGAGCGCAGACACCAGCGACATAGACTTCGGTGCAGATGGCGAGGGCGATGACGCAGACGGCCTAGACACCGGCAGACTCAAGCTGGCCATGGACTTGAGCGATGAGCCCAGCCCAGCACACGCAGATGTCAATGCAGATGGAAATGGAAATGGCAA
>JANREF010000170.1:18441-22948 GCA_030726195.1 Burkholderiaceae bacterium
ATGAGCCCAGCCCAGCACACGCAGATGTCAATGCAGATGGAAATGGAAATGGCAACACCAACGCTGCCACGTCCGGCACTTAAGCCCGCCTAACCATCATGGTCAGACCCAAGCCCTCTCAGCCGTCTCAGTCCGCACAGACCGTGCAATCCGTTCAGTGCGCTCAGCCTGCGCGCCGCACGCCCAGACATGGCGCTGCTTAAGCTGCACAGCGCGGGTCACAACCGCCGCGCGCACAATGGCGTGCTGCACGGCGCGCTGCTGCTGTCTGTAGGCCTGCACGCGTGCTTGCTGCTCGTGCAGCGCGGCATGCCCACGTTTGAAACCACCACACTGGCCTACAACAACGCGGTGGACGTGGTGTTGGTCAACGCGCACAGCGAGGCGCAGCCGGACGTGGCCCAAGCCATTGCGCAGGCCAGTCTGGACGGCGGCGGCCAAAGTGCACCGCGCACCATGGCCGCATCCAACCAAGCGCCCGCAGAGCGCAAACAAAGCGGTGCGAACAAAGGACGCGTAGGCGACTCTGACAATGCGGCGCAAACCCAGCTCATGCAAGCGAAGGCGCAGGAACTGGCGGTGTTGTCGGCGCTCAAAAACACATTGGCCAGCCAGGCCGTTGCAAGCCTTACGCTTGACGCCACCGAGTTGCGCGAAGCGCGCCAAGCCAGACTCAAACTGCTGGAGCACATTGGCCGTATTGAGCAAGCCATCGCGCTGGACAACGCCAGCCCCAAGCGCCAATTCATCAGCCCGGCGACCCGCGCAGCCGTGTACGCCATGTACTACGACCAGATGCGCTTGGCCATTGAGACTCGGGGCACGCGCAACTTCCCCTCCACCAACGGGCGTCGCCTGTACGGCAGCTTGGTGCTGGCCATTGGTGTGGATGCACAAGGGCGTGTGCGCAGCACGCGCATACTCCAAGCGGCCAAAGAAGCTGCGCTCAATCAGCGCACCAAAGCCCTGATCGCAGGCATGCGTTTCGCACCGTTTGACGCCGCGCTTGCAGCACAGGCCAGCGAGTTGGTGGTCGTGACACAATTTAACTTTCTACGCGACAACACCCTGGCCACAGAACTACTGGCCCCACAGCCAGGTGCACCCAACGCCGCTCCATAACTATGACACCCGTTGTTGATTCATACGCCGTCATTGGCAACCCCATTGCGCACAGCCGCTCGCCTTGGCTACACGCCGCGTTTGCACAACAAACCCAGCAGGCCATACGCTACGACCGCTGCTTGCTGCCCACAGACGGTTTTGCCCAAGGTTTGTCGCAGCTGCGCGACAACGGCTTGATGGGCTGCAACGTCACCGTTCCCTTCAAAGGCGACGCGTTCGCGCTGGCACAGTGGCACAGCCCGGCGGCCCTACTGGCGCAGGCCTGCAACACCTTGTGGTGGGATGGCCAAACGCTCAAAGCCGACAACACCGACGGCGTGGGCTTGGTGCGCGACATCACCTACAACGCAGGCGTACAGCTGTCGGGTCAGCGCATTCTGATTGTGGGCGCAGGCGGCGCGGCAGCGGGCATCGTGGGGCCGCTCATAGCAGCGGGCTGTGGCCACATACACATGGCCAACCGCACCGCGCACAAGGCACACGACATCATTGAGCGCCACCAATTGATGGCGGGCCAACACGGCTGCACGCTCAGCGCGAGCGCGCTGGATGCACTGCATGTACCACCGAGTCAGCATGAAACGCCAGCGGCCAAGCTCTCAAGCTTTGATGTGATCATCAACGCCAGCGCGGCCAGCTTGGGCGGCCAACGCATTGCGCTGCCCAGCGCATTGGTGCACAGCCGCACCCTGGCCATTGACTTGATGTATGGCCCATCCAGCCGCGTATTTTTAGACTGGGCCAACGCCCAAGGCTGCGCCACGCGGGACGGCCTAGGCATGCTGGTGGAGCAAGCCGCCCAATCCTTTTTCATATGGCGCGGCGTGATGCCCAGCACCGCTGGTGTGCTCGCACAGCTGCGTGCCATGGTTGACGCCCCCTGCGACTGAAGCCATGGCGCGTAAAGGTCGATCTCCCGGCATCACCTTGGTGCGCAGTCCACGCCGATGGTGGTGGACATGGGGCGCATGGTTGCTGATAGCCGGTTTGACGCTGCAGCTGCTAGCGGTGGGCCGCATTGCACTCATGGCCGTTGTAGACCCGCAGTCCACCAGCTTGCAGCGCAGCGAAGCGTGGCGACTCATGGAGCAACCCGCCACCATGCAGTGGCAGCAACGCTGGGTGGCAGACGAGGCCATCAGCAACCACCTGCGCCGCGCCGTCATCGCCTCAGAAGACAGCGAGTTTTTTGACCACAACGGCGTGGATTGGGATGCCATTCAAGGTGCATGGCAGCGCAACACCCGTGCACAGGCGCGCGCCACCAAACAAAGCAGCGCCAAGGCTTCGAACAAAGCGCCCAAAATTGTCGGCGGCTCTACCATCACACAACAGCTGGCCAAAAACCTGCTGTTGTCGCGCGAGCGCACCTTTGTGCGCAAAGGGCAAGAACTGCTGCTCACCTTCGCGTTGGAAGCCTGTCTGAGCAAGCAGCGCATACTCACCATCTACCTCAACAGCGTGGAGTGGGGCGACGGTATTTTTGGCGCAGAGGCAGCGGCACAGCATTACTTCAAAAAACCCGCAGCCAAGCTCAGCACGCGTGAAGCTGCGAAACTAGCGGTCATGTTGCCCAACCCCAAGTTTTTTGAAGACCGCCCCAACTCGGGCTACCTGCAAGGCCGCACCAACACCATTCAGGCGCGTATGGCACACGTGCGATTGCCCAAGGTCCAGCCATGAGCCGCGCGGGCTACATCGTGGGCTTGTTGCTGCTGGGCTTTGTGCGCTTGCTCACAGGCGCACAAGCGCGCTGGCTGGGCTGCCCGCCCAAGGCCGAGCAGCGCATTTACTTTGCCAACCACCAAAGCCATGCGGACTTGGTGATGATTTGGTCGGCGCTGCCCGGTGAATTGCGCCAAAGCGTGCGCCCCATCGCCGCCAAAGATTACTGGACCAAGAGCTGGCTCAAACAGTGGATTACGAGCCAAGTGTTCAACGCCGTCTATGTGCAGCGTGCGCGCGAAGAGGGTAGCGACCAAGACCCCTTGGCCCCACTCATTGAAGCCCTCAGCGCGGGCGACTCAATCATTTTGTTTCCTGAAGGCACGCGAGGTCACGCGCCACTGCCCCAGCCCTTCAAGGCGGGGCTGTACAACCTGGCCAAGCAGTTCCCCAACGTGGTGCTGGTGCCTGCTTGGATACACAACATCCAGCGCGTGATGCCCAAGGGCGAAGTGGTGCCCGTGCCCGTGCTGTGCTCGGTCACCTTTGGCGCGCCTGTGGCGCTGCAAGACGGCGAGGACCGTGCTGCATTTTTAGAGCGCGCACGCGAGGCAGTGATTGCACTGAAAGACCAATGACCAGCTTCATCCGCGCCCTGTCCCAGTCCCAACAAATCAGCCTCATGTTTGTGGTGATTTTTGGCGGGCTGTTGGTCGCCAGCGCAACCATGGTGTTGCGCGGCATGCGCGAAGGCACTCACCCGCAAAGCCTGCGCGATGCGCGCGCCTTGCTCAAGCGCAGTTGGTTCATGGCGGTTGTGTTTTGGCTCAGTTGGGTATTGGGCGCGGCCTGGGCTACGGCCTTGTTTGTGGTCTTGTCATTTATTGCGCTGCGCGAGTTCGTGACCTGGTCGCCCACCCACCGCTCAGACCACCGCAGCTTGATTCTGTCTTTTTTCGTGTTGCTTCCGCTGCAATACGCCTTGGTGTGGTGGGGCCAGTTGGCGGTCCTAACCGTGCTCATACCGGTCTATGCCTTCATTGCCTTGCCCGTTCTGGGTGCCAGCCAAGGCGACACCTTGCGGTTTTTGGAGCGCAACGCACAGCTGCACTGGGGCGTGATGGTGTGCGTGTTTGGTTTGAGCCACGTACCCGCTTTGGTGATACTGGACTTTGGCCACTCACACAGCGCCAGCTTGTTTCTCGTGCTGTTCTTGGTGATGGTGGTGCAAAGCTGCATGCTGGTGCAGCACGTGGTGGCCGCGCGCATCTCACCCAAGACCTTGCCCAGCGGCTTGCGCGCCTTTCAATGGCGGCCATGGCTGGCGGGCATGCTCGCTGGCGGCTTGGTCGCCGCTTTGATGGCTGGCATGACGCCGTTCAAACCCGGGCAAGCACTGGCCATGGGCTGGATTGCCTGCTTGGGGGGCACGCTGGGCCACCGTGTCATGATGGCGATCAAGCACGACAAAGGCATACACCGCTGGAACGGCTTATCGGGCACCACCGGTGCGACCGGCCTGCTAGACCGCATCGATGCACTGTGTTTTGCCGCGCCTGTTTTCTTGCACGCGCTGCGTTGGTATTTTGATGTGTGAGCACACACCGCAAACACAGCAAACACAGCGCACTCCGCCACACCACCAGCTCTAGAACCCACACCCAGCCACCATGACACGCATCTTAGGTATTGACCCCGGCCTGCAGTGCACGGGCTT
>JANREF010000170.1:23048-25005 GCA_030726195.1 Burkholderiaceae bacterium
CAGCCACCATGACACGCATCTTAGGTATTGACCCCGGCCTGCAGTGCACGGGCTTTGGCGTGCTAGACGTGCAAGGCCCACACCTTGACTACGTGGCCAGCGGCACCATCAAAACCGGTGCGGCCAGCCAACTGCTGCCGGTACGGCTGAAAATTTTATTCGACGGCATTCGCGAAGTGATTGCAACCTACCAACCCGACGTGGCCTCGCTTGAGATTGTGTTCGTCAACGTCAACCCACAGGCCAGCTTGATGCTGGGCCAAGCCCGCGGCGCGTGCTTGACCGCACTGGTGTCCACCGACTTGGAGGTAGCCGAGTACACCGCTTTGCAAATGAAGAAAGCGGTGGTGGGCCACGGCAAAGCCGCCAAACATCAGGTACAAGAAATGGTGATGCGCTTGCTCAAGCTGCCAGGCTTGCCCGGGCCAGACGCCGCGGACGCGCTGGGTTTGGCGATCATGCACGCGCAGGTCGCCAAAACCACGCAAGCCATCAACAAAGTCACCACCACCAACGCACGCAAGAGTGCCGCATTCAAAGACGGTCGGCATTACTAGCCCAGAGTTTGTGCGTCGGCACCGGTATGAATGCTTAGGAAAGCTTAGGAAAGCGTATGAGCCTGCATCAAAGCGCATCAGAATGTGCATGAATGCGTTTTGAATGCTATGTGAGGGTCTCACAGGGCGTGACACCACGTCGCACTGCCCACGCGCAATCCGCAGCGCCCGCCACAAGCAGCGCCTAAGGCGCTGCGCTCAAATGCCCAACAAGCGGCTGCCAATGAGAATGGCAAAAAATGCCAAACCGGCCACAACAGTCCACTTGAGCACCACCAAGCCAAAACGCTTGTAGCGCGCATCTGCGGTGAGCGCGAACATGGCAAACGACGCCACACTCAAGCCCAACAGGGCAAATACAAGGATGCGCGCAACAATCATGGTGTGTTCAATTCGTGTGTGGGGTCGTATGCGTGTGACGTGTGATCAACTGCGAGGCCGTGATGTCTGCTTGGGTCGCCCAAGCTTGTGACGCCGCGTTCACCAAGCCGGTGCCGGCTGTGCAAACCCCAACGGCGCATCGGACGCGTCGTCGAAGCTGGCGATCTCGAAGGCATCGGGCTGCGACATGAGTGCGCGCAGCAACTGGTTGTTCATGGCGTGGCCCGAGCGATAAGCGCTGTAGGCGGCCAGCAGCGGCTTGCCCACTACAAACAAGTCGCCCATGGCATCTAAAATTTTGTGTTTGACGAACTCATCGCTGTAGCGCAAGCCATCGGCATTGAGCACCTTCACGTCGTCCATCACGATGGCATTGTCCAAGCCCCCACCCAGGGCCAGGCCGTTGGCGCGCATCATTTCCACATCCCGCGTGAAGCCAAAGGTGCGCGCGCGTGCGATTTCCCGGGCGTACTGCCCGCTGCCCAAGTCAAACTCCACACATTGGCCCGTGGCGTCTACAGCCGGATGTGCGAACTCGATTTCAAACTTGAGTTTGTAGCCGTGATAGGGGTCAAGCCGCGCCCACTTCACATGTTTGCCTTCGCCCTCTCGCACCTCCACGCGCTTGAGCACACGAATGAAGCGTTTGGGCGCAGGCTGCATGACCACCCCAGCGCTTTGCAACAAGTACACAAACGAGGCAGCAGAGCCATCGAGTATGGGCACTTCCTCGGCGGTGATGTCAATGTAGGCGTTGTCCAAGCCCAAACCCGCCAGCGCAGACATCAGGTGCTCAATGGTGTGCACCTTGGCACCGTGATTCTCAATGGTGGAGGCCAAACGCGTATCGGTCACGGCCAGCGCATGCACGGGTATCTCAACGGGCGTGGGCAAATCCACACGCCTAAATACAATGCCAGTGTCCGGCGGCGCGGGCCGCAGCGTGAGCTCGACACGCTCGCCACTGTGCAGGCCAACGCCCGTGGCTTTGGTCAGTGTTTTGAGTGTGCGTTGCGCCA
>JANREF010000170.1:25105-28811 GCA_030726195.1 Burkholderiaceae bacterium
GACAAGGCGTTCACGCGCTCGCTGGCTTGCGTGCGGTTGTTGCGCCACACGCTAGGCACGTTGCTTTGTGCACCCTCCAACCTGGCCGCATAGGCGTCGTTGGCATTGGCGTTGGTCACAGGCATGTTGTCGGTACCGGTACGAAGCACCGTCAATGGCGTGCTTTGACGCTTGGCGCCGCTGCGAGCCAAGCCTGTGGCCACCACGGTCACGCGAATGTCGTCGCCCAACTGGTCGTCGTAAGCCGTACCGTAAATCACGTGTGCATCAGGAGAGGCGTAGGCACGGATGGTTTCCATGGCCAGGCTGGACTCTTTCAGTTTCAAAGAACCCTTGGCTGCGCTGATCAACACCAACACACCGCGCGCACCCGACAAGTCGATGCCCTCCAACAAGGGGCAGGCCACGGCTTGCTCGGCTGCCAAACGTGCACGGTCTGGGCCGCTGGCCAAGGCTGTACCCATCATGGCTTTACCGGGCTCGCCCATCACAGTGCGCACGTCTTCAAAGTCGACGTTCACGTGGCCGGGCACGTTGATGATTTCGGCAATACCGCCCACAGCGTTTTTCAACACGTCGTTGGCATGGCCAAAGGCCTCTTCTTGCGTGATGTCGTCACCGTAGACTTCCAGCAGCTTGTCGTTGAGCACCACAATGAGTGAATCGACGTTGGCTTCCAGCTCGGTCAAACCGCTGTCGGCATTGCTCATGCGCTTTTGACCCTCAAAGTCAAACGGCTTGGTCACCACGCCCACCGTGAGCACACCCATCTCTTTGGCGATGCGCGCAATCACGGGTGCTGCGCCGGTGCCTGTACCGCCCCCCATACCTGCGGTGATGAACAGCATGTGTGCGTCCGAGATGGCTGCGCGGATTTCATCCACGGCCAACTCTGCAGCTTCACGGCCTTTGTCCGGCTTGCTACCAGCGCCCAAGCCGGTACCGCCCAGTTGGATCAGCTTGTGTGCTGGGCTTTGGTTCAACGCCTGCGCGTCGGTGTTGGCCACCACAAACTCCACACCGTTCACGCCGGTGACGATCATGTGCCCCACAGCGTTGCCGCCGCCGCCGCCCACACCTATCACTTTGATGCGTGTGCCTTGGTTGAATTCTTCTGTCTCAATCATTTCGATGCTCATGTTTTTCTCCTTCGGGTTCAATGTAAATATTCAAACAATCTGTCGTTACAAACGAAGCTCACTGACGCAGCGGTGGCGGTCGCCACCGCTCACGGTGAGCTCCGGGATCCAGTCCCACATAGCTGCGTGGCGGACCGTTGTGGCCGTGGTGCTGCGCATGGGGTAGGTGGGGGTTGTTGCCGTAGTTAGCTGCCATCAAAACACCCCCATAAACCAGTCTTTGAGTCGGCCCAGTGCCGACTGCATGGAACTTGCCTTGCGCGCCACGGTGTGGCCGCGCAAGCGGGCTTGTCTGGCCTCTTCGACCAAGCCCATCACGGTTGCGGCGCGTGGGTGCGCCACCATGTCTGACATGGCGCTGGCGTGTGTGGGAATACCGCGGCGCACGGGTTTTAGGAAAATGTCTTCCCCCAACTCCACCATGCCTGGCATTACCGATGAGCCACCCGCCAACACAATGCCAGAAGACAACACTTCTTCGAAGCCAGAGTCGCGTATCACTTGCTGCACCAGCGAGAAAATCTCTTCGACGCGTGGCTCAATCACGCCAGCCAAGGCTTGGCGGCTGAGCATGCGGGGCGCGCGGTCGCCCAAGCCCGGCACTTCGACCTGTGCATCAGGGTCGGCCAACAGCTGCTTGGCACAGCCACTGAGCACCTTGATCTCTTCGGCGTCTTTGGTGGGCGTGCGCAGCGCCATGGCGATGTCGTTGGTGATGAGGTCACCGGCAATCGGTATCACCGCCGTGTGCCGAATCGCGCCACCCGAGAAAATGGCCACGTCGGTGGTGCCCGCGCCTATGTCCACCAAGGCCACGCCCAGCTCTTGCTCGTCTTCGGTCAGCACAGCCTGGCTAGAGGCCAAGGGGTTGAGCATGAGCTGGTCAACTTCTAGGCCACAGCGGCGCACGCACTTGATGATGTTTTCGGCAGCACTTTGCGCGCCCGTGACGATGTGCACCTTGGCTTCCAAGCGAATGCCGCTCATACCAATGGGCTCTTTCACGTCTTGGCCGTCAATCACAAACTCTTGCGGCTCCACCAGCAACAAACGTTGGTCTGTGGAGATGTTGATGGCGCGTGCCGTTTCAATCACGCGGGCCACGTCGGCCGCACTCACCTCTTTGTCTTTAATCGCCACCATGCCGCTGGAGTTGATGCCGCGAATGTGGCTGCCTGTGATGCCTGTGAACACACGTGTGATCTGGCAATCGGCCATGAACTCGGCCTCTTTCAACGCCGCCTGAATGCTTTGCACGGTCGCATCAATGTTGACGACCACGCCACGCTTCAAGCCGCTGCTTTCAGACACGCCGAAGCCCGCCAGCTTGAGCTGACCACTGGTTTGCACTTCGGCAACCACCACCATGATTTTGGAGGTGCCTATGTCTAAACCGACGATGAGGTCTTTGTATTCCTTGGCCATGATTTTCTCTTTTGCAAAAAGTATTTCTAATTTGTTGTTATTGCTTACCCGTCGTCACACCACGCAGGCGCAGCGCATACCCATTGGGGTAGCGCAAATCCGCCGACTCCACATCGCCTTGGTATCGCTGCGTCAACTCGCCCACCGTTGCCACAAACGGCAACACACGCGCCGTTATCTGGCTGGGTGTGCCGCGCCCCAAGTCCAAATGCACATCACCTGAGAGAACCGCATGCCAGCCACCTTGCTCACTCATGCGCAAACTCACCACCGTCTTGTTCAAAGGCTGCAAGGCTTGCTGTACGGACAGATACGCTTGATACACATCCAAAGCACGCAACGCTGGGCCATCCAAAATTGGCCACTGCTTGACATCGCTGACAACCTCGTCGGCATTCGCCTCAAACAACTCACCATGGCTGTTGACCAGGCGAGAGGCACCCGCCTCGCCCCACCATGCGCGCGCTTGATGCTCCTCAATGGTGATACGCAGCCGGTTGGGGAACGCTCGCTGCACCACGGCCTTGCGCACCCAAGGCATTTCTTCCACCAGGGCTTGTATGCGCGCCACGTCCACGCTCAAAAAACTGCCCGCCACACGCCCGGCCAACTGCGCTTGCACCGCCGGTGCACTTTGGTGTGCGACATCGCCCACCAACACCAACGCGCGCACAGGCCACGCCGGATGTCTGAACGCCCACAAGCCCACGATGAACGTGCTCAGGCACACCAAGACCAGCAGCAACAGCCGGCTCAGCGCATCCATCACGCGCACATCAATTGGGCTGGGCATGGCGGTGTTCACTGCGATGCTCCCGCCTGGCTGGTTGGCAAGGGGTTGTCCAGAGCCGTCATACCCAGCAAGTACAAACACAGCGCCGCATACGGCAGCTCGGCCTGCGCCGCTGACATGGGCACCAACGAATGGCTGGTCATGCCGGGCGATGTGTTGATTTCCAGCAAGTAGGGCTTGCGCGTGGCTGCGTCAATCATCACGTCCACGCGGCCCCAGGCCCGCACGCCCAGTGTTCGGTAGGCCTTCAAGACGATGTCTTGTATGGCGACCTCTTCACCTGCGGGCAAATTACACGGCACGATGTAACGCGTGTCGTTGGTGAAGTATTTGTTGTTGTAGTCGTAGT
>JANREF010000171.1 GCA_030726195.1 Burkholderiaceae bacterium
AACGACACGCCTCAGGTGGTGGAGTTGGCGCGCTCCACCGAGGATGAGAAGCAAAACCAACTCGCGCGCTTGCAAGCCTTCCACGCGCAACATGCAGCCCAGGCTCCGCAGGCCTTGGACAAACTGCGCCAAGCCGTCATTGACAACGCCAACGTGTTCGACGTGCTCATGGACGCCGTTCGCGTGTGTTCATTGGGACAAATCACCAACGCCTTGTTCGAGGTGGGCGGTCAGTACAGACGCAACATGTAAGCAAGCAGCACACGCCCGCGCGTGTGCTTTCCACCTACACTGAACGCTCTGTATCACTGAGGTGGAACTGCCATGATCCGTTGCCAACTGTTCACCACGTCTTGGCAAACCGTGCCCGCCTAGCAGGGCTTGGCGCAGTGGCGCAGCGACACGGGCAGCACGCTGTGGCTGGACATATGCGGCGAGTCCGACGACGTTGCGCGCGATTGGCTGGGCGCAAAGCTAGACCTGCACTCACTGGCCATTGACGACGCCCTACACCCTCGCCATCCGCCCAAATCCGAGGTGTTTGGTGGTGTGGTGCTGCTCATCGCCAAAGGGCTTGCTGACAGCGCCACGGCGTCCAACACAGACAATCACTTTCAAACCAACCAATTGGTGTTGTTTGTGGGCGAGCGCTTGCTGGTGACCTACGGCAAAGTCGCGCACGACAGCGTCGCGCATGTGTGGGCGACTGAAGGCCACGCTGCGCAGCCCATGCGCTTGGCCAGCGCCATACTGCGCCAACTGGTGGACAAATACACGCCTGTTTTCATGAAGCTCGAAGAGCGCTTGGAGCAATTGGAAGGCGCCATGTTTGTCAGCCAAGACGATGCGCTGCTTGAGGAGTTGGTTGGCACCAACACCTTGCTCAAGAAAATGCGCCGCACATTGAGCTACCACTGCGATGCGCTGAGCGAGCTCAAGGCACTGGCCGCCGTGTCCAACGACAAAGAGGCCAAACACGGCATTGCCGATGTTCTAGACCATTTCAAACGGCTCAACAGCATGAGCCAGTTGTTTCAAGAGCTCACGGTGGATTTGGTCAACGGCTACTTGTCACTGAGCTCGCATCGACTCAACAAGGTCATGAAAGTGCTCACCGTGTTCACAGTCATCTTTTTGCCGCTCACACTCGTGGTGGGCATTTACGGCATGAACTTTGACCACATGCCCGAGCTGCACTGGCACTACGGCTACCCCCTGGTCATGGGCGCCATGGTGGGCATTGTGCTGTTGGCGCTGGCCTTGTTCAAGCGGCTGCGCTGGCTGTAGCCCTGCGCCAAGGCGGCGTGTGGCGGCGTGTGGTGGCCAGCGTTGTGGCTACTCTTTGATGCCCTTCAAGGCCTCTTGCTCCATCAGCAAGTAGGTGTTGTAAGCATTCATGCGGTTGGCAAATTTGAACATGGGCACCGGCGCAAAGCGCGCCCAATCCACATCGTCGTAAGCCTCCTCGAATGGCACCAAATTATTGGCCGCCTCACCCATGGTTTTGCGCAGGTACTTCAGGTAGTCGCGCACCAAAATGATGTCTTTTTGTGGGTCGGCCGATGCCTTGCCATGGCCTGGCACCACTGCTTTGGCGGGGTATTGCAGCATTTGATCCAAGGCCACAATCCAGTGCCCGCTGTTGGCCTTGCCCACAAACGGCAAGCGCCCATTGAAAATCAAATCGCCCGAGAACAGCACTTGCTCAGACGGCACCCACACCGCCAAGTCCTCTGGGGTGTGCGCCGGGCCCACCAAGTCGAGCTGAAACGTAGCACCCGCCAGCTCCATGGTGGTGCTGCCCGTGATCCACTGGTCGGCAGGTTCTATGCGCGTGTTGTCATCAATCCATGGTGCCAAGTCTGTGCGCGAGGCTTCCAAACGCAGCTTGGCGGTTTCGGAGTAAATGTATTCGCGCGCACGCTCTTGACCAATGATGACCGCACCCGCGGCCTTGAACGCTTGCAGGCCGTAGATGTGGTCTGCATGGTAGTGCGTCACGATCACGTGGGTGATGGGCTTATCGGTGATGGTCTTGATTTGGTCCATGAGCCGCTGGGCCAGAGCGGGCGAACCCAGTGCATCCACCACCACCACGCCTTTGGGTGCAATCACAAAACCCGAATTGCTGATGAAGTTTTGGTTCTTGGTGCTGCCCAGCGCGGCCAAGCCTTGCACGTAATACGTGTTGGGGGCCACCTGCTGCAGCATCATGGGCGGTGTCTCGCTGGCCGCAGTCGCAGCGCCTGCGTGCAACACGACCAAGAAGGCCGCGCACGCGAGTCCGGCCCATGCACGCAGCTGCGCCAAGCCGCTGACCGGACTGGCCACGTTGGCCGCATGCATTCGCGCCCCCGACCCCACCTGCGCACAGGCTGTGCGTTGCTCGACTAGTTTCATATTGGTGCTCCCACAACAGTTGTCGGTAAATATAAGCGATAGCTCATATAAATGCCACATCGCCGCGCGAACACACACAGACAACCAACACCATGTACACCAAGCTGCTCGGCTTTGGTTACAGTGCACACATGAACGACACGCTGCACCCACCGACACGCCTGCGCGACGAAATGCGCTGGTCTTATTTGCCACCTCTGATGGTGTACTTGGCCGCAGGCATACAAGGCCTAACAGGCATTGTGGGCACGTTTTTCGTCAAAGACTATTTGGGCTTGTCGGCCGAGTTTTTGGCAGCACTGGGCTTTTGGGCCTTCATCCCGTGGTCGCTGAAAATTCCGATTGGCCATGTGGTGGATTTGCTCTGGCGCTTCAAATCGTGGCTGGTGGTGTTGGGCGCAGCCTTGATTGCTGCAAGCCTGCTCATCATGGCCGCCCTCATTGGCAACCGCGATGCCATGGCTGCCGTGTGGAGCGTCAACGCCTGGTACGTGTTGGCTGCGCTGCTGTCGCCTGTGGGCTATGTGTTGCAAGACGCGGTGGCCGACGCCATGACGGTGGAGGCCGTGCCGCGCGTCAACGCGCAAGGCCAGCCTGTGGATGCGGCTGCACTCAAGCGCATGCACACCACCATGCAAACACTGGGGCGCGTGGCCATTATTGGTGGCACGGTGCTTGTAGCGCTCATCAACTTGTGGGCTTTCAGTGACACGCAAGGCTTGGACAGCAACGCCAAGCTGGACTTGTACCAACGGGTCTACCTCATGGCCTTGGCCATACCCGTGGTGTCCTTGATGGGCATTGCCAGTGCGCGCTGGATGCACGAGCGCGCGCTGCGTGCGCACATGGCGCGCGGCCTCACACGCGCCAACGCACGCGAGCTGCTCACACCCACCACGCAGGCCACAGCGCCCAACTGGGCCATTTTGGGCGGCAGTGCGGTGTTTGTAGCGCTCACCATTGGCCTGGGCTTGTCCGACTGGGCCTACAGCCAGGAGGCTATTTTCTTGGGCTCGGCCGCCATTATTGTGTGGCTGATGCGCCGCCTGACCCAAGCCCTGGATGCCACAGCACGCAATACCCTGATTGGCACAGCCGTGGTGATTTTCATGTACCGCGCCACGCCCAGCGCTGGCGCAGGCGTGTCGTGGTGGACCATTGATGAACTCGGGTTTGACGCCAGTTTTTTCAGCGTGTTGTCGCTCATTGGCAGCGTGCTCACACTCGCTGGCATGTTTGCCTTTAGGCGCTTCATGGCCGAGCGCTCCATCATGTACGTGGTGGGATTTTTAACACTGGCCAGCTTTGTACTGGCGCTGCCCACCTTGGGCATGAGCATGGGCTTGCACCACTGGACTGCGGCCATGACGGGCGGTGTGGTGGACGCGCGTTTCATTGCACTGGTCGACACCGCGTTAGAGTCGCCGCTGGGGCAAATCGCCATGATTCCCATGCTGGCCTGGATTGCCAATGCCGCGCCCGCGCAGCTCAAAGCCACGTACTTTGCAGTCATGGCGTCGTTCACCAACTTGGCCTTATCGGCAGCGAGCTTGGGCACCAAGTACGTCAACCAGTGGTTCACGATCGAGCGCGAAGTACGCGACCCCGCCACACAAGCCATTCAAGTCGCAGCCAACTACCAAGACCTCACCCCGCTGTTGGCCACCGTGTTGGTGCTCAGTGTCGTGATGCCATTGACCGCCATTGTGGTGGTGAAGCGCCTAGGCTGGCGCAGCGCCTAATTGGGCCTTGGGGCCGCGCTGCATGGCAGATGCGCAGCCCGCATGTGCAGCGGGTCAGTGACCCGCCTGCACAACAGCAGATTGAGCCGCCTATTCAGACGCCTATTCAGACGCCTGTTCTACGCCTTCAAAGCGGCCTACCAAACGGCCCACGAAGCGGCCCAGGAAGCGACCCAAGAAGCAGCCTTCACGCAGCTTGTAACGCAGGTTTGCCCAGCATCATGTCGGCGGCTTTCTCGGCAATCATCATGGCCGGGGCGTTGGTGTTGCCCCCAATTAGGGTGGGCATGATGGACGCGTCCACCACGCGCAAGCCCTTGACCCCGTGCACGCGCAGCTGATCATCCACCACATCCAGCGCGCCGTTGCCCATGCGGCACGTGCCCACAGGGTGGTACACGGTGTCGGCATTGGCGCGCACAAAAGCCTCTATCGCTTTAGGCCCCACCACATCCTGAGTGGGCGAGACCTCAATTCCGCCAAAGGCGGCCAATGCAGGCTGGCGCAGCAATTCACGCATGCGCTCAAAGCCACGCACCAAGCGGCGCACATCGTCGGCTTCGCTTAAAAAATTAGGGTCTATGCGTGGCGCGGCCATGGGGTCTTTGTTGGCCAGCGCCACCGTACCGCGGCTCTTGGGACGCAGCACGCACACATGGCAGGAGTAACCCAGCCCAAACACACGAGCACGCCCATGGTCTTTGAGCAAGGCCGTCACAAAGTGCAGTTGCAAGTCCGGCAGGGTCTCACTTTGGCTGGACTTGATGAAAGCACCGCCTTCAGCGAAATTGGTGGTGAGTATGCCGGTGCGGTGTTTGCGCCACTGCAGCGCGCCTTTGACCATGGCAGGTACATTGGCCAATGACAGACCAATCAAGTCACGTGCGGTTGGCGCGCGCACCATTTGCACCGCATCGATGTGATCTTGCAGGTGCTGGCCCACACCCGGCAAGTCGTGCAGCACCTCAATCCCCATGTCTTGCAAATGGCTGCCAGGGCCAATGCCCGAGCGCATCAACACACCGGGCGACTGCAAGGCACCGGCACACACCGCCACCTCACGCGTCGCTTCTATGGTGCGACGCTGCCCAGCCTGAATGATGCTCACCCCCACAGCTCGCCCGCCTTCCAGCAAGACCTTGTCAACAGTGGCGTGGCTGATGATCTCTAAATTGCTGCGCGTTTGGGCTTGTGCCAAATAAGCTTTGGCTGCAGTGTGGCGCTCGCCGTTGGCGTGCGTAACTTGATAAATGCCCACGCCCTCTTGTTCATCGTCGTTGAAATCGTGGCGCAAGGGCACACCGCCTTGGTGCGCGGCTTGCACAAACGCCAAGGCCACAGGGTTGGGTTGGGGCAGGTCTTTGACATTGAGCGGCCCGCCACCGCCATGCCAAGCATTGGCGCCACGCTCGTTGTTTTCAGATCGCTTGAAATAAGGCAGCACCTCGGCATACGACC
>JANREF010000172.1 GCA_030726195.1 Burkholderiaceae bacterium
GCGGGTGGGCGTGCCCCTAGGCATGTGGTGCTGGTCACACACCAAGTGAACATCCAAGCACTCACGGGCTTGGGCGCTGCCTCTGGCGAACTGTTGGAGTTGCAGCTCTCGCCAACCGGGGCATTTGAGCGGGTGTTGGTCAGGCACGTGCCGGCGGTGCCTTGAGGCTGTAAAGGATGATGCTCAGGGCGTGCTGTCGCGGCGCGCGTGTCACGCTGCGGGCTGTCTCAGCCGCTTGTTTGCTGGTTTGGTTTGGTTCAGTTGAGTACTAAGCCTGGCCTAGCCTTGGCTCAACTGTCGTGCAAGGTGCACAAAGTCGGTGGCGTGCAGGGTGTTGTGGGGTGAGGGCGAGACGTCTTTCACGTGCGCCGCACCAAACTCTAGGGGGCGCTCGATGTAGGCGGTTTGCAGGCCGCAGGCGCGTGCGCTGTCTAGGTCGTCTTGGTGGGCTGCAACCAGCATGACTTGCTCGGGCGGCACATCAAAGGTGTGGGCCACACCCAAATAGGTGGCTGGGTCGGGCTTGTAGGCCCGAAACACCTCGGCAGACAAAATGCAGTCCCACGGCAGTGAGGCTTGCTTGGCCATATTGGTGAGCAAGCCCATGTTGCCGTTGCTCAGTGTGCAAATGGTGTGTTGCTGCTTGAGCAGCTGCAAGCCCTGCACGGCATCGGGCCAGGCGTGCAGTCGGTGCCACACGCGGTTCAGGTGCACGCGCTGCGCTTCGTTGAGATGGGCCAACCCAAACTCGGGCAACAGGTCGTCCAGTATCAGGCGGTGCAAGTCATCAATGCGCGTCCAGCCCAGTTCGCCGCTGCGCACGCGTTGCATGGCGGGTTGGTAGCCTGCGCGCCAAGCCAGCGCAAAGGCGTCCCCGTCCACTCGGGGGTAGAGCTGGTGCAGCTCACGCACAATGCTGCCGTGCCAGTCGACAACGGTGCCAAACACATCAAAGGCTAGAACGGTGGGTGAGGTCATAACCGGATTGTGTTGGGGCTGGCGCGCGTGCGCTGTCACCAAGGTTGAGCTGTCTCAGGGGGGTCACTCTTAATCAGTGTGCGGGTGAGCCCACCCGGTGATGGGTACAAATAGACCGCAGCAACG
>JANREF010000173.1 GCA_030726195.1 Burkholderiaceae bacterium
GGGCATGGCAAAAATAATTGCAAATTGTTCACAGGGCTTTTCTCAAATTGGCCGGCGCAATACGCATGGCCTCGCGGTATTTGGCCACCGTGCGGCGGGCGCATTCAATACCACTGTCGCGCAACAGCACAGACAACTGGTTGTCTGACAGTGGCTTTTTGGGTGTTTCGGCGGCAATGAACTGCTTGATCAAAGCGCGCACTGCCGTACTGGATGTGTTGGCCCCGGACTCGGTGCCCAAGCCTGAGCCAAAGAAGTACTTGAGCTCAAACGTGCCTTGCGGCGTGGCCATGTATTTGGCCGTTGTCACGCGGCTGATGGTGGATTCATGCAGGCCCAATTCGTCGGCGATTTCGCGCAAGACCATAGGCTTCATGGCCAACTCGCCGTGGATGAAAAACGCCTGCTGGCGCTCAACAATGGCGCTGGAGACACGCAAAATCGTTTCAAACCGCTGTTGGATATTTTTAATAAACCACCGCGCCTCTTGCAAACGCTGTTGCATGGCGTTGGCGTCATCCGCTTTGTCGCTGGGCTTGTCGGCAGGTGTGGTGGCACTTGTACTTGCACCCGCAGTTGCTTCAACCCCAACTGGCGCAGCGGCTTTGTCCGATGCTTTTTCCGCCGCGCGGTCGGCAGCCCGGTCCGCTGCTTTGGAGCTTTTCAAGGCGCTGGCATACATGTCACTGACTTGCAAACGGGGCATGACGTTGGGGTTGAGCGACACCTTAAAGCCGTCACCCGCGCGCGTCACGATGACGTCGGGCACCACCACGTTGCGCTCAGTTTGAACAAAACGTCGCCCAGGCTTGGGCTCTAAACGCTGGATCAATGCGATGGCTTGGCGCACCAACTCGTCGGCGACATCGCACACCTGCGACAAGCGCTTGACGTCGCGTTTGGCCAGCAGCTCTAGCGGCTGCGCCACAATGGCCAACGCCGCTTGCGCCACGGGTGTGTTGCGCATGTCCTCAATTTGCAGGCGCAAACATTCCGTCAGATCGCGCGCGCCCACCCCTATGGGCTCCATGGCTTGCAAGTGTTCTAGGGCATCTTCAAACAACACCACGAAGTCGTCGTGTGCAGCCCAGTCGTCACCCGCCAAGCTGTGGGCCAAATCACTCAGGCTGTCCGCCAAGTAGCCATCTTCATCCAAAGACTCGATGAGCATGTACAGGGCCGCTTTGTCTTCGTCGCTCAAACGCAGCCCCAGCGCTTGCTGGTGCAAGTGGTCTTGCAAACTAACAGCGGCACTGGCGAGGTCTTGCGCTGTGGCTTCGCCGTCGCCACTGCCCTTAGAGGGACTGGCCGGCGCATCACTGCCCCACTCGGAGTCATTGGGCGCAATCTCTACGGTGCCGTCGCCGTCCCAGTCGGGCGTGCTGGCGTCGCTGGCGGCTTCGACACCGGCTTCGCTGGTAGGCGCTGCCAGTGGCGTATCAAAGCTTGCAAACTCGTCGCCATTGGCCGAAAAGTCTGCCGCGTCTGTTCTATCGTCTCGATTTTCGGGGTCAGCGCTGGCATAGGCATCATCAAACGTATCGCCAGCTTCAGCGCCCGTCACCTCAGCAATGGCGTCACCCTGACTCACAGGGGTATCGGCCTGATCCACGCCAAACTGCTCGCGCTCAGCGGTGTCGTCTGCACGCTCTAAAAACGGATTGTCGTCGAGCATTTGGTCGACTTCGCTGGACAACTCCAGCGTGGACAGCTGCAACAGGCGAATGGACTGCTGCAACGCTGGCGTGAGCGTGAGCTGCTGGGAAACGCGTAGTGATAAACCTTGCTTCATGCGCCCTACATGCGAAAGTGCTCACCCAGGTACACCCGGCGCACGTCGACGTTGTCGACGATTTGCGCAGGTGTTCCTTGGGCCAACACTTGGCCATCGCTGATGATGTAGGCGTGGTCGCAAATACCTAAGGTTTCGCGTACGTTGTGATCTGTAATGAGCACGCCAATGCCCCGTCCCTTGAGAAACTGAATGATGCGTTGAATCTCGATCACTGCAATCGGGTCGATACCAGCAAACGGCTCGTCCAGCAAGATGAAGCGTGGGTTGGTGGCCAGTGCACGTGCGATCTCCACACGCCGACGCTCGCCACCGGACAAGGCCATAGCGCTGGATTCACGCAAATGGTCCACACGCAAATCTTTGAGCAGCTCGTCCAACCGCTGCTCGACTGCCGCAGCGCTCCAAGGCCGGTCGTTGGCATCGCGCTGCAGCTCTAACACGGCGCGCACGTTGTCTTGTACGTTGAGTTTTCTGAATATGCTGGCCTCTTGGGGCAAGTAACCCAGGCCACGGGTGGCGCGCTTGTGCATGGGCTGTCGCTCGATGCGCTCGCCGTCCAGCTCGATCTGGCCTCCATCGGCACGCACCAAACCCACAATCATGTAGAACGACGTGGTCTTGCCCGCGCCATTGGGGCCCAGCAAGCCCACCACTTGACCCTCGTTGACGGCCAAACTCACATCCTTAACAACCTTGCGCCCGCCGTAGCTTTTTTGCAGGTGGGATGCGACCAAGCGCTTCACGTTTGGCGTTGCAGCAGGCACAGCAGTGGCGCCGGCGTCGGGGGCGGTGCCCGGAGTCGTGCTGGCGTGCTGGGTGGTGGTGTCAGACAAATCGGTCATGGGGCAAGGGCCTGCGCTGGCGCGCTCAATTGGCGGGTGCCGCCGGCTTAGGCGTGAGCACAGCACGCACACGTCCATCGCTGCCCGCGCCTTTGTTACCGCCGTCTACCGCAAATTTTTCATCTTGCGCGGTGTAGACGATGCGCTCGCCTGCCGTCTCATCGGCCATGGTCTCACCACGAAAGCGTCGCATCACGGCTTTGCCGGTGAGCTCCAAGCGCTCGGTGCTGCTGTTGTAGTCGATGCGCAGGGCTTGGCCGCGAATAGACTCGTTGTCCACGTCGCGGTCTTGTGAAAAAGTGGCCACACGACCATTGCTGGCTGTGGCAATGCCAACTTGAGCACCATCCGCACCGTCGCGCACTTCAAAGCGGTCCGCGTGGATGATGATGGAGCCTTTGGTGATGACGACGTTGCCGGTGAAGATGCTCACGCCGCTGGCGTCGTCCACGCGCAAGTTATCTGCCGTGGCGTACAAGGGCTGATCTTTGTCGCTTTGTTTGGCCAGCGAAGGCATGACCCATGCGGCCAGCATCACGGCAAGTGCACACAACAGCAGCCATGCATGGCTGCTGGCGGCGCGACGACTGAAGGGGTGGAGAAAATGATTAGGCATATTTATTGCATATCATTGTATCCAAACCCGAAGGCGGTTTGTAAGCCCGCCAGAAAAGAGCCGCTGGGCAGGCGCTACTGGCCCGCGATGGAGCCAGGGGCAAGTCCAGACCGGCTAGCGCACGCTTTAAACCGTGCGTGAGCGCACGATCAAGTCGTCGGCGACTTCCAAGGACTTGGGGCCTTGACCGGGAATGTAAAAACGACCGGCCACGCCCAATGCTGGTGTGCCCTCGACGTTGTAGGCGGCGGTGAGCTGCGAGGCGCGCTTGGCTTTGCCAGATGCAGCAAAACCGTTGAAGGCCATCTCAAACGCCTTTTGATCCACGCCCTGCTTGACCACCCACTCCACAATGCTTTTAGGGCTGAGCAACCGCTGCTTGTCGATGTGAATGGCTGCAAATACTTTGGCGTGCAACTTCTCCACCAAGCCCATGGATTCCAGCGCGTAGTACAGACGCTGCAAAGGCTCCATGGCTGCATTGAAGGCCACGGGCACGCGACGCGCCACGACCCCTTTGGGTTGGCGCTTGGTCCACGCCTCAAAGTCGGGCTCAAAACGGAAGCAATGGATGCAGGTGTAGGCAAAAAACTCCAACACCTCAACTTGGCCGGGCGCGGTATCAACCGCGACGGGGTTGGCCAGGCGCGTGAAATTCACACCCTCTTCAAAGCGGCTTTGCGCCATGGCGCCGAGCGGCAGCACCATGCCAGCGGCGAGACCTGCAACTTGGCCAGCAAATACCCGGCGTCCAACAAACTGACTCATGTGATTACTCCAAAAACTCATATTCACCAATGGGGCATAACGACATTGGGCTCGTCAAGCGCTGCAAAGTTCCCCAGAAGCCCAGCAAGTCCGCCCCGTCCATTCAGTCTCATGGAACCCGATTGGACCGCAGCAAAGACCTGTGAACGGGTTAAAACCCTTTGAACCGCTTTGAACCCCTTTGAACACCCATGAAGCACGCCGAAGCGGCCTCAAAAATGCACGGTCAAGGACGGCGAACCGCCACCAAACTATTGGCCACACCCGCTTGCGTCAAACGCTTGCGCACCGCTGAGGCTTCGTCGCGATCGCGGTAAGGGCCTGAGCGCACGCGGTGCAAAGTTGCGCCATCGCGCTGCGTGGTGCTCACGCGCACATCGATACCCATGATCGCCAAGCGCGCACGCTGGCTTTCCGCCTCGTCCACCGTGGCGAAAGCACCGGCTTGTACATAAAAGTCCATTTTGGCACCGCCTTTGACCGCGGCAGCCACCAATGGCGCAGGCTCGGCAGCTGGCTCGGCGGCAGGCGCTTCGCCCGCACCAGAAGAACTCAGTGCGTCGCCTGCGAGTTTGGCTTGGGCCAGGTCACCCAATGGGTCGCTGCTCACCGCTGGTGCGCTCAAAGGCGCGTCGCCACCGACCAAGCCAGGAGGCAATTGCGGCACGGCCACGGGCTCCAGTTGTGTCAAATCTGTGGGCCGAGCATTGCCACCAAACAATGCATTGGGGTCCCAGTTTTTGTTTTTCTTGGCCTCGGCTGCGTCTTGACCGGGCGTGCCCGACACGCCCCTGTCCACAAACGGTACTGGCACCTTGGTCACGTACACCGCCACGGCCAGTGCGCCCGCTAGGCCGATCAATATGCCCAGTATCAGCCCCAGTATCGTGCCGCCTGCTTGCTTGTGCATGGTGTGTTCTCTCCCGTGTGTTGCCGTGGCACTTGTGACCCGAGTTGGCGATCCGAACTTGCAGGCCACGTGCGTGATGTTGTTACATGCGCTGCGGCGCATCAACGCCCAGCATACCCAATCCGTTGCGCAGTACCTGTGCGGTTGCAGCCACCAAGGCCAAACGGGCCAGCTTCACGGGCTCATCGTCCACCAAAATCCGTTCGGCGTCGTAGTAGCTGTGGTAACTGGCGGCCAACTCGCGCAAGTAAAACGCCACATCGTGCGGCGCCAAGCCTGCAGCGGCATCGGCCAACATGGCAGGGTACTTGGCCAGCTGCATGAGCAGCGCTTGCGCTTGCGGGCCATCCAAGGCGTCCAGTGCCACGTCAGACAACGACGCCACATCCCCACCCCAGGTGGCCAGCACAGAGCAAATGCGCGCATGCGCGTACTGCACGTAGTAGACGGGGTTGTCGTTGTTTTTTGCGATGGCAAGGTCAACGTCAAACACGTACTCGGTATCCGGCTTGCGGCTGAGCAAAAAGAAACGCACCGCGTCTTTGCTGGTCCACTCAATCA
>JANREF010000174.1 GCA_030726195.1 Burkholderiaceae bacterium
GCTGTGTTTGACCAAACGCCCAGCAACCCCACCGAGGCGGCCGTGCGTGCCGCGTCTGACTTGTATGTGAGTGCCGGTTGTGACGGCATTGTGGCCTTGGGCGGCGGCTCCAGCATTGACTGCGCCAAAGGCGTTGCGATATTGGCCACGCACGGCGGCAACTTGGCCACCTACGCCACCATTGAAGGCGGCTCTCCCAAAATAACGGCGCAAGTGGCCCCATTGATTGCCATCCCCACCACAGCGGGCACCGGCAGCGAAGTGGCCCGCGGCGCGATTGTCATCGTGAACGATGGGCGAAAACTGGGTTTTCACAGCTGGTACTTGGTTCCCAAAGTGGCCATTTGCGACCCCGAGCTGACCGTAGGCCTGCCGCCCATGCTTACCGCGGCCACCGGCATGGACGCCGTAGCCCACTGCATGGAAACCTTCATGGCCGCCCCCTTCAACCCGCCTGCCGACGGCATTGCCTTGGATGGGCTGGCGCGGGCGTGGAACCACATTGAGCCAGCCACCACCGACGGGCGCAACCTAGAGGCGCGCCGCCACATGATGAGCGCGTCCATGCAAGGCGCCATGGCGTTTCAAAAAGGCTTGGGCTGCGTGCACTCGCTCAGCCACAGCCTAGGCGGCGTCTCGCCCCATTTGCACCACGGTACGTTGAACGCCATGTTTTTACCCGCCGTCATTGCCTTCAATGCCAACAGCGAATCGGTGCAGCGCGAGCGCCGCTTGGAGCGCATGGCCCAAGCCATGGGTCTGGCCGGTGCGCACCAATTGGGCGACGCCATCAAAGACATGAACCAGCGCCTAGGCCTGCCCAGCGGCCTAGCCGCCATGGGCGTGCAAACCCAGCAGTTCGAGCGCATCACCACAGGCGCATTGGCCGACCACTGCCACGCCACCAACCCCCGCATCGCCAGCGCCACCGACTACCACGCCATGCTTGACAGCAGCATGTGAGGCTGGCGCAGCGCGATGGCTTACAGCGGCAACACCTGGCGCATGTCTGGGCGCTGCAGCCAGGCTTGTAGTTCGTCTACCAAGCGTTGGCTTTCGTCCACGGCTTGTTGCCACACGCGTACGCGGCCTTCAA